>JAFGPU010000397.1 GCA_016936035.1 Acidimicrobiales bacterium | reverse complement strand
TCGATGTCGTCGAGTGCGATCGAGAACGAGCGGACGCCGAGGTCGTAGACCGATGCGAGCTTGTCGGACAGGGCCGCCAGGTCGTCGGGGCTGCTGTAGCAGATCGACACGCCGGGCGAGACGGCGAACGTGAAGCGCACGTGATTGGCGGCGGCCGCGTCGACGAGGGCACGCACGTCGGCCAGGCGGTCCGCGGGATAGGGGTCGCGCCACCGGTCGCGGTGGTAGGGCTCGTCCTTGGGGGCGTAGATGTAGGTGTTGAGCTTGAACCGCCCGTAGAACGCGAGCTGGTCGAGGCGCTCGTCGGTGGTCCACGGGCTGCCGTAGAAGCCCTCGACGGTGCCCCGGTGCTGCATGGTGGGGTGGTCGACGATGCCGACGCCGGCCACCGAGCCGTCGGCGCTGAGCTGGCGCAGGGTCTGCGCCGCGTAGAACGTGCCGGCGTCGTCGGCGCCGGCGAGGACCACCGTCCCCGAGCCGTCCGACCAGCCGTGGGCGGCGAGCGCGTAGCCCTCGGCCGGCAGGTCGGCGGGCACCGTGACGCCGACGTCGTCGAGCGCGGCAGCGAGTGCGGCGTCGTCGGCCGCACCGATGTACACGGTCAGCCGGGCATGTTCGCCGTCGCCGTCGCCGTCGCCGTCGCCGTCGTCGCCGCCGGAGTCTTCGCCGTCGCCGCTGGTCTCGTCTCCATCACTGGTGTCGCCGGACTCTCGGTCGCCTCCGCTGGTGCCGCCGAGGCCGCCGTCGGCGCTGTCGGCGGGTGGGCTGGTGACCGTCACGTCGGTGGCGCCCGCACCTTCCAGCACCTCGGTCAGCACGGTGATCGTGCCCTCGTCGACCTCGGGGCCGGCGACGACCGTGGCGGCCGCGGTCACGGCCACGTCCGGCCCCAGCCAGCGGATGTCCTGCGGGGTGGGGGTGACGGTCGGCAGCGGGTCGTCACGCTCGGCGAGCTCGGGTGTGCGGGGCACGGGCTCCTCACTGCGGTCGTCGCCGCCGCCGTCCTGCCCGTCGTCGCCGGAGCAGGCTCCCGACGCCAGCACGCACGCCAGTGAGACAGCGAGGACGTGGCGGGCCCGGCGTCCGCGCCGTGTCGGGATCCGATGTCGTGGGTTGCGCGGGCGGCAGGGCGAGGTCATAGGTTCCGGCTCCGGAACCTATGACCTCGGGCCCTGCCACGTGGAACCCACGACCCTGGGGTGGTGACGGCCCGGCGGGCGGGACCGGTCGGTGCCGCACAGCGGGCCGCCGGCCCCGGGTGACGGTCAGGCCGCCGTGTCGTCGGTGTGCTCACCACCTGTGCGGCCACCCGTGCGGCCGGCGTGGCGGTCGAGCGCCCAGGCGGTGGCTTCGCTGGCGAGCGCCGGGTGGAAGCGCCAGCGGTGGAGCTGGCGTTCGGTGCCGGCGCCGTCCTCGCCGAGTTCGACCAGCGAGAGGGCGAGCTGCCGTGCCCGGTCGCGCATGTCGTCGGCCACCGCGGCGGGCGGCTCGTCGACGAACCGGGCGTGGTCGGCGCGCAGCGACTCGGGCAGGCGGGCGATCTGGCGGCGGGTGAGTGGTGGAAGCGCCCGGCGCACCTGGAGGGTGGTGTCGTCGAGGAACCGGGTGGCCCCGAACTGGCAGCAGCGGGCGAGCGTGCGGGGGAAGACCCCGTTCGCGCCGGGCCGGCGGCCGAGGCCGAGAGCGTTGGCGCACTCGTCGAGGTCGAGGTGGTAGCCCTCGGGCGAGCGGTCGAGCCGATCGACGAGGTGACGCAGCAGCCAGGTCGCGCTCGGGCCCAGGATGCCCAGCCAGAAGCGTTCGACGTAGACGGCTCGCGGGTCGTAGCCGACCTGGTCGATGACCGGGTCGATCCAGGGGACGACGAGGAGGGTGGGCGTGTCGGCGGGGATGTCGCGGACGTGCATGCGGTCTCCAGCAAGGGAACGACTGATGGTGGACGGGGAAGTCGTTCATGTCCTTTCAATGTCTCCCACGACCGACGCTAGAGTGTCAAGGGTGAAGGACGACGCCGTGCACGAGGGAGCGCCGGTCGACGACGAGCTCGACGACGAGCTCGTCGAGGCCGTGCGCGGCTGGGTCGACGAGGCGCAGCGGGTCGTGGCGCTCACGGGCGCCGGCATCAGCACCGACAGCGGCATCCCCGACTTCCGGGGTCCCAAGGGCCTGTGGACCCGCGACCCCGAGGCCGAGAAGCGGGCCACGCTGCAGCACTACATGTCCGATCCCGACATCCGGCGCAAGGCCTGGCTCGACCGGCTCGACAGCCCGGCATGGGTGGCCGAGCCCAACGCCGGTCACCACGCGCTCGTCGCTCTGCAACGGCGGGGCAAGCTCGACACCCTCATCACGCAGAACATCGACGGCTTGCACCAGGCCGCCGGGTCCGACCCCGCCCGGGTGGTCGAGGTCCACGGCACCGTGCGCGAGGTCGTCTGCATGTCGTGCGACGAGCGGGGGCCCATGCAGCGCGCGCTCGACAGGGTGCGGGCGGGCGAGGCCGACCCGCCGTGCCGCACCTGCGGGGGCATCCTCAAGTCGGCCACGATCAGCTTCGGTCAGAGCCTGGTCGCCGACGACCTCGAGCGGGCCGGGGCCGCGGCGCGGCGGGCCGACCTGCTGCTGGCGGTCGGCTCCACCCTGTCGGTGTTCCCGGTGGCCGACGTGGTGCCGGT
>JAFGPU010000058.1 GCA_016936035.1 Acidimicrobiales bacterium | reverse complement strand
TCGTCTTCCTCGTCGCCACCATCCGCCGGAGCGGCTGGCGACCCTCCCGGACGGCGGCGCGCGACCTCGCGATCGTCGGTGTCGGCACGCTGATCGGCTTCAGCTGGCACATCACGAACCTGGTGGTCTTCGGCGACCCGCAACCCAACGGGTTCAACCACCGGTCGGTGATCGGTCACGACCCGTCGATCGTCGAGTACATCCCCATCTGGCTCTCGCGTGTCTCCTCCAGCTTCTGGGGTCAGCCGGCAAGGCGGACGGGCGTGACGCTGGCGCCGTGGATGATCGCGGCGCTCACCGTGGCCGCCGTCGTCCTCTGTGCCTACGCGGTCGTGCGAGGTCGCGCACACCGGTGGGCGACAGCCCCGCTCGCACTGCTGATCGTCGGGCAGGTCGCCCTCATGTTCCGCACGAACTGGACCGCGCACGCGCGGATCGGCCGGCTTCCGGCGCTCCAGGGACGCTATCTCTTCGGCTTGGTCGTGCCGCTGGCCGTCCTGGTGACGATCGCCTTCGCGAGACATCTGCGAACGCGGCCACCCGCGCGCACCGTCGCGGTTGCCGCTGCCGTTGCCGGTGTCGGCGTCGGGCTCCACGCCTTCCTGGGTTGGTCCATGCTCACCGGCGGCTACTGGGCCGCGGACGGTGGAGGAATCGCCGGTCAGCTTCGCGCCGTCGTGGCGTGGAGCCCACTGCCGATGGTGCTCACCCTGGGCACGTTCCTCGCCACCGGCGTTGCGACCGTGCTGGCCGGCGGGTCCGTCGGCAGAAGCCTTTTCGGTCGCCGAGGGCCGCAGACAGCACCAGCCGGCGCAGCGGAGGCCGGCGGCCTGCGTTGACGCCGTCGGGATGCCACGGCCACTGCGTCGACTGAGGCTCACCTAGTGTGTCGGCATGGCGATCCCCGGGACCGACCCGCACGCCGCACCCGGTCCGCCGGGCCACCGCGCCGGCGCCGACGAGGGCGTCGCTGCGCTCGCCGAAGCGCTGCTCGTCCCGTGCCGCGACGAGGCGTACGGGTTCGTCTACGTCGACCCGTGAAGGTCCGCATCGGCTTCGGGCTCGGCACCCAGACACTGTCCGGCGACGCCGAGCGGTTCCCCGGGTTCGTCGACGCGCTCGAGCAGCGGGGGTTCGACTCGCTGTGGCTCAGCGAACGCCTCACGGGCACGGCGCCCGACCCGCTCGTCGCATTGGCGGTCGCCGCCGGCCGCACCCGCAAGCTCAAGCTGGGCACCAGCGTGCTGGTCCTGCCCGGCCGGAACCCCGTGGTGCTGGCCAAGCAGCTGGCCAGCCTCGACGGCCTGTCGGGCGGCCGCCTGCTGCCGGCCGTCGGTCTCGGCGCGCCGGTGCCCGCCGAGCACCGGGCGTTCGGCGTCGACCGCCGGGCGCGGGCGGCGCTGTTCGACGAGGCGCTCGCCCTCATGCGCCGGCTGTGGACCGAGGACGACGTCCACCACGACGGCGAGCACTTCCGCGTCGACGGCGTCACCCTCCGCCCCCGCCCCGTGCAGCAGCCGATCGAGGTGTGGCTGGGTGGCAGCGCGCCGTCCGAGCTGCGCCGCACCGGCCGGTCGGGCGACGGGTGGCTGCCGTCGTTCAGGGTCCCGGACGAGGTCGCGTCCGGATGGTCGGAGATCACCCGGGTCGCTGCCGAGCACGGCCGGTCCATCGACCCGGAGCACCTGGGCGTCCTGGTGCCCTACGTGCGGGGCGCGCTGCCCGACGCCCTCGCCGGGGTGGTCGCCGCCCGGCGGCCCGAGCTCGACCCCCGCGAGGTCATCCCCTCGGGTGTCGACGGTCTGCGCCGCCAGCTCGAGCGCTTCATCGCCGTGGGCGCGTCGAAGTTCGTGGTGGTGCCGGCGGCCGAGCCCGCCGACTGGGGCGCCGAGCTCGACGAGCTGGCCGCCACACTGCTGCCGCTCGAGACCTGAGGCGCGACCGCCGCTCGTGCGAGCCGGCGTATCAGACGTTCACTGCGATCAGCGCCACCCCGAACAGGGCGAACAGGATCGCGGAGCCGATGCGCGCCGCCCGCTCCGGCAGACGGGCGCCGAACAGCCGTCCCAACACGACGCCCAAGGTGCCGGAGAGGATGATGCCGATGGTGGCACCGACCCACACCAGTACGGGGTTGCCCTGGGCGGCGAGGGTGGCGGTCGCCAGCATCGTCTTGTCGCCCAGTTCGGCGATGAACATGGCCGTGGCCACGGACAGCACGATCGACCGCCGACCGGTGGCCAGGCCGTCCTCGTCGTCGTCCTCGTCGCCGCTCCACAGGGTCCAGGCGGCGAAGCCGAGGAACAGCACGCCGCCGGCCAGCCCGATGGCCCGGGTGGGGAGCGTGGCGCCGAGCAGGCCACCGACCGCGACCGACAGCAGGTTGGTGGCCATGTAGGCCAGGGCGACGCCGGTGAGCACCGGTGCCAGGCGGTGACGGGCGCCGAAGCCCAGTGCGACCAGCTGCGTCTTGTCACCCAGCTCGGCGACGAACACCAACCCCAGCGCGGCCAGCAGTGACTCCACGATGTGCTCTCCTCGGTCTGGCTGACCGGGACCGGGGGCCATGGCGCGACCTCGACCCCGGACAACCTGATGTGTCCAGTGGTCGAAGGTCTCGCCCACCCGCTGCGCTGCGGGCCGATCGTCCGGGCAGGTATCTGCCAGCGTGTCGAACGATCGTCGTGGGGCTACTCCCCTTCAGCCCGCACCACGCTAGGAGGTGGTGGCCGCCCTGCCAAAGCGCGTGGCCCGGCGGGCATGTTCGTGCATAGAGTGTGCAAGAAGATTCGCAAGGGGGACCTGTGACCACCGACGCCACCGACCAGGTCGACTACGACGAGGCCGAGCTGCTCGCCTCGCACCGCTACGCCGAGCCCCTGGTCGTCGCCGGGGTGCGCTGCCACGGCGGGTTCGACGACGAGGGCCGGTACGTCTCGCCCCGCACCGCCCACCGGGTGCCCGCCATCGCCGCGTGGCAGGCCAGGCACCGTCGCGACTTCGGCACCGAGCTGCTCCACCTGCCGCTCGACACCTGGCCCGAGCACTACCCGAACGTCGCCCAGGCGCGCTTCCTCATCGACAGCGGGGTCGCCGGCCCGGTGATCGCCAACCTCACCCGCATCGGCACCGTCGAGGGCTTCGGGGGCATGATCCGGCACTCGCCCATCCCCGACATGCGGCGCGTCGTCGACGAGGACACGCGTGGCACCGCCCTGGCCCACCTCGGTGCGGGGCTGTTCGAGGCGCACGCCCGCGACGAGGCCGGCCACGACGACGAGGGGGGCCACGAGCACATGTGGTTCGCAGCGCGCGATATCGCGTTCGACAACCCCGTCACCGAGGACGCCCGGGCTCTGATGCTCGAGCGCATGGGCATCGTCCCCCCGGGCGGGGGAGCGGTCGATCCTGCGGCCCTGCGAGCGCAGGCGCTCGCGCACCGGCGGTGGCCCGTGTCGGTCGACTTCGACCTCGAGGTGCTCGTCACCCGCATGGTGCGCCTGCTGCTCATCGAGATCTCGGCCTTCCACACCTTCGCCTGGGCCGAGGAACTGCTCGCGGACGGCGACCTGGTGGCGGGCGACGGCCAGGCGGCCCGCCTCGTCTCCTACATCCGGGCGGACGAGACCCCGCACGTCGACTACCTCCGCACCGCGCTCTCCGAGCTGCGCGACCGCACCGTCGTCGGCGACGACGGCAGCCGGCACAGCGGCGCGGAGCTGGTCGGCCGGCTGTGGGACGACGCCGTCGCGCAGTCCGTCGGGCCCAACCGGCGGCAGATGCTCGACACCATGTGGCACGAGGTGCGCCACGCCGTGGGCGACCGTCCGGGCGCCGGCGACCTGCTCGCCCGGTTCGACGAGCTCGGCTCGGTCCGCCGCCGGGACGACGGCACCTGGGTCGAGGCCGCAGCCGCCTGACGCGACGGCGATTTCCGCAGACGCCGGTACCGGTTGTGCCTAACCTCCGCCGGATGGGCGAACGGAATCGGGACGACCTGACCGTCACGGTGCTCGGCTCGTCGGGTACCTACGCCGGACCCGGCGAGGCGTGCAGCGGCTACCTGGTGCGTTCACCCGGGGCAACGGTCGTGGTCGACCTGGGGTCCGGCACGCTCGCCAACCTGCAGCACCACGTCGAGCTGGGCGCGGTCGACGCCGTGGTGCTCACCCACGAGCACCCCGACCACTGGCTCGACCTGCCGCTGCTGCGCAACGCGCTCCGCTACGTGCTCGGCATCGAGGGGC
>JAFGPU010000057.1 GCA_016936035.1 Acidimicrobiales bacterium | reverse complement strand
CTGATCATCTCGCGCCACACCGGAGGGCCGGCGCGGTCCAGGTCGTAGACGCCGTCCCACCCGGCGAGCACCGCGCACGCGGGCGCGACGTCGACGGTGGCGCCGGGCAGGCCCGGTGCCGCGACCGTCCCGGGCGAGGTCGATCCCGGGTCGGCCGGGTCGGCCGGCGGCACGTCGATGGGGGTGCTGCCCGCCGCCTCGCACCGGGCGACGACGTCGTCGAGCAGCGCCCGGGCCGTGAACCCGCGGTTGAGCAGCGACGCATCGGCCAGCTCGTCCAGCGTGAACAGGCCGTCCTCGCCGGCCGGCCCGTCGGGCGACATGTCGTCGAGCACCACCGCGTTCTCGCGGGTGCGCGGCGACCGTGCGGTCTCCTGGCGCCCGTGCAGCGGCGAGTAGTCGCCCTGCAGCAGGGCGGTGGCGTGCGGCACCCAGAACGAGTCGTTGGCGTTGAACAGGTAGTCGTGGTGGACCACCTGGGGCTGCTCGGCGGCGGGCACCAGGCCCGGGTCGCGGGCGCCGTCGACCTCGACCCACTCGAACAGCGGATCGGAGCCGTCGAGCAGGATCGCCCCGTTGTCTGCTGCGACCTTCACGATCGGGTCGGAGGTGAGCGATGCCTCGTACGCCGACAGCGCCTCGTCGGACAGGTTGGGGGTGGCCGAGGTGTCGGCGTACCAAGCGCGGCCGTCGTCGGAGGCGGCGATCGTGTTGAACAGCGGGACCCCGTTGACCTCGTCATGGACCTCGATGAGCTCGTCGAGGTCGTCGGCGGCGAGCATGCCGAGGTACTGGACGAGGAACTCGTCGTTGTCGATGTTCGCGTCGCGGAACGTGATGGCGGCGTCGTCGGTCCACCCGAAGCCCGGGAAGTCGATGACCGGCCCGTAGTGGGTCGCCCAGGTCGTCCGCGTCTGCTCGGTGACCTCGCCGTCGTCGCCGAGGACCTCGATGGTGTGCTCGGTCGGCGTCATGTCCCGCGTCTCGTCGCCGTAGCGATACGTCGTGGGCGACCCGTCGACGAGGTCGAGGCGGTACGCGGTGAAGCGGTTTCCGGCCGAGACGGTGTGGGTCCAGCCGACGTGCTCGGTGAACCCGATCCCGATGCCGGGCAGTCCCGACAGCTGGACGCCGTACGCGTCGAGCTCGCCGGGGATCGTCAGGTGGACCTCCCAGAACCGCAGCTCGCCCTCCCACGGGAAGTGCGGGTTCGCGACCAGCATGCCGCCACCGGTCTCCGAGCGATCAGCCCCGATGGCCCATCCGTTCGACGCGACGGCGGCGGCGCCGACGCCCGGTCCGGTCGCCGCGGCCACCTCGGCCGGCCGTTCGCCGGCCGCGGCATCGGGCGGCGCCGCCGACGCGATGAACCCGGCCAGCGCCCCGCTGCTTGCCTGCAGGCTGATCGCCCGGGCGTACGTGTAGACCTCCACCGGCTCGAGCGGCCGGACCCACGGCGCCCCTGCGCACCAGCCGGCGAGGGCATCGGAGCCCACGTGGTCGAGGTGCGCGTTCCAGCCGTCGGTGAAGGCGGACACCAGCTCGCCGACATCGTCGTCGACCTCGTCCCACTCGTCGGCCGCACGGTCGGCGATGCCGATGGCGCGCCAGGCGACGTCGGACTCGAGGTTGACGTCGTCCTCCCCCGCCCCGAACCAGCGGGCACGCTGCCCCTGCACCTTCACGACCTGGTCGGCGAGGTCACACGCGCGGTCCTCGCCGCTGGCCCAGCCCTGACCGAACGCGACGTCGGCGAGGCTGTCACCTGTGATGTGCGGGATGCCGCCGTCGGTGCGCCGGATCGTCGCCTGGTAGGTGTCACCCTCGCCGACCACGTCGCCGGCGCCAGCGGCGTCGTCCCCGCCGCTGTCGGTGCACGCCATCCCCATGGCCAACACCAGCGTGACGAGCAGACCGGGCAGCGTGCGGCGGGCACGACCCTGAACGGTGTGGCGCATCGATGATCCCCTCCGGAGCGGCGCGTGCGCGGACGTCCCGGGCGGGTGACGTCAGTGGCGCTCGCCACTGTGTACCGGAGCGACCCAACGCTCGGCCAGACCACGGATCGGTGCCGGTCCCCGCCCACCCCTCGGCCACGGATGGAGCGGGCCTGAAGGGGGGCGGGCCGGCCTCCGGTCGCCGTCCCTACCGCGACGCCGGAGGAGCCAGGGTCAGCCCCTTCGCAGAGGGGAACGACGACACGAAGGGCTCGCGATCGCCGCGCTCCTGGGCGTCGCCCCGCTCGGTCGCCGCCTGCACGTGGTCGGCGAGGCCGGCCCACACCGAGGCGTCGGCGCCAGCAGACTCGCCGTCCGGCCGTGCCTCGTCGGCGGCCGCCCCCTCGGCGTCCGGCTCCTGGGCGGCGGGCTCAGGCGCCGGCTCCGGCTCCGGCTCCGGCTCCGGGGTGCACCCCATCTCCGGCCGAGCGGTGTCGCACAGGTCGCTGCCCTCGTGCCACTCCAGCCCGGAGTGCGGCTGGCCGTCCATCGGCCGAGCGTTCTGGCCCAGCCGTCGACGTGCCGAGATGTCGACCGGGTACCCGGTGTCCTCGGCCAGCCAGTGCCGCTCCTCGTAGCCGTTGCGCTTGATCACGTAGAACGGCGCGGTGAGCGGGGCCTCGCCGGAGGCGACGGCACCGCCCGTCGGGTCGTCGAGGGCCCACCAGTTCGCGCCCTGCGCCTGGCCAGGGTCGATGTAGTGGCAGTCGACCTGCGCGCCCCCCGAGACGCACGTGCGGGCCTGCATGCCGCCGGTGTTGTCGATGCCCTCGACCAGGCCGAGCCGGGCGAACGGCACCTGACCGGGCCCGACCATCTCGAGGAACAGCATCTCGCTCTTGGCGACACCGTTCAGGCCGGCCCACGGCGCCCAGGCCGCGGCACGGCGAGCCGCGGGGGAACCGCCCTCGTCGCAGTAGCGCTGGGCCATGCCGGCGGCCACGTCACGGGCGATGAACTCGACGTTCATCATCTCCGCCGCCGTGTAGGGCGCACCGACCCCGGCGACGTCGTACTGGAAGATGCCGACGCCCGGCGTCCAGAACGCCCGCTTGTACGGGGTGCCGTGCGGATCGTAGAACGGGTAGAGGCCGTAGTTGGCGTTCAGGTTGTTCGAGCCCGAGGCCTGGCCGCTCCACTCGTCCCAGCGGGACAGCGTCATCGGCGACGGCGCGGCGTCGGGCGTCTCGGCCATCGACACCTCCTTGAAGATGGGTGCCAGGACCAGCGCCGTCAGCTCGTCGTCCGACAGCGCGCACGAGCGGGGCGTGGCGGCGACCGCTGCCCTGATGCCCTCGTAGGCGCCCTTGCCGAAGTAGCGGCTCACGCCGGGGCTGCCGGCCGGCACCGCCTCGGCGCCGGCGGGAGCGGTGGCGGTTGCCGGAGACCAGGGGGTCAGGCCGCCGATCGTCGGGACGACGAAACCGATCGCCGCGACGAGGGCGGGCAGGAACCGGCGCGCGGCGCGCCGGCGAGCATGGGTGGTGTGGGACATGGTGTGTGGGGCGCCACCCACCGGCCCACGACAGCGGACGTGTGTCGAGCGATCCCGAGCGGAGAGCTGTGCCGGGCGCCCGAGCGCACGCCCCGTGCCCCAGCGGGCGGGGAGGCGGCTTGGGTTGCGTGCAGGGACGCTCGGGGCGGGTGGAGACGTGTCGGCGGACGCCCGGCGTGGCCGTGCTGTGGCCGTGCTGTGGGTGTCGTTGCGTTCACGTGTGTCCTCCCGAGCCGAGCCGCCTGGCGCAGCTGTGGGGCGCGGCAGGGCGCGCCGGCGACGGCCCCTGCGGGGCCATGCCGTGGACGCGTCCGACCGTGCCGGTCGGCTAGGTCACGGTGCAGCGACCGGGGCGGCTACCGCACCTCTCGTTGTCCGAGGAACCCCAGCGAGAGGCCCCAGCACTCAGATGACTAGCTCCCTCAGCGTTGACAGGCTGCGGTCCGCTCCCCCACCGCTGCGGTGTCGCGTGCGATGCGGTGGGGTCGAGACCCGCAGACCCGATGTGCCCCGCCCCGGCTCACTGTGTCCCAGCTGCCCCGGTGGCACATCCACCGGCGGCTCCATCGCTGTAACACACGAGCCGGATCCAGGGCGTACTCATCAGGTCTGTCGCAGCCTAAACATCACTCTGTGTGAACCAACAATGACACATGTCACAGACAGTCCGATGTTTAGCTCCAGGTCAGCTGGCCCCAAAGACCCGTTGTAGCCGGAAAACCGCTGGTAGCGGCCAGCGCACACCACGATGCGTGAT
>JAFGPU010000396.1 GCA_016936035.1 Acidimicrobiales bacterium | reverse complement strand
GCGGGTGCGCCCGATGCCGAAGATGTAGGTGAGCGAGATCTCCAACCGCTTCTCGCGGGGGATGTCGACGCCGGCGATGCGTGCCATGGATGCTCTTTCCTCTAGCCCTGGCGCTGCTTGTGGCGCGGGTTGGGGCAGATGACCTGGACGCGGCCGTGGCGCCGGATCACCTTGCACTTCTCACAGATTGTCTTGACGCTCGGACGAACCTTCATGGGGATTCCCGTCACTTGTAGCGATAGGTGATGCGACCCCGTTCGAGGTCGTACGGAGACAGCTCCACCTGAACCCGATCACCAGGGAGGATGCGGATGTAGTGCATGCGCATCTTGCCGGAGGTGTGGGCCAGGACGTGGTGGCCGTTGTCCAGCTCGATACGGAACATCGCGTTGGGGAGGGACTCGATGACGGTCCCCTCCAGGACGATCGCATCTTCCTTGGGTTTCGGCAGGGGGGCTTGCTCCTACACGTGCTTTCTAGATCGTTGGCCGGAGACGCGTGGGAACGGGCCGATTGCGCCGAGAGCCGACTGAACATGCTAGCGCGCACGTCTACGCAGGCAAACTCCGCGCTCGGGACGGCAGGTGCCGCCCCCTCCCCGCGGACGCGGGGTGCCGAGGCCGGTGCCACCGTAGCGCATCGCCGGTCGCGCACCGGGCGGGCGGGGGACACGACCTCGCGCGCTGCCCCCGATCCCGGCCACGACCCGACGGGGCCGAGGGCGGCGACCGGGACGGACCGAAGCGGGCCGGCCCCGCCACGTGCTGCGGGGCGACGGGCGACGGGCTACGGTGCCGGAGGGCGCGTCATGACCGGGGGGACAGAGATGGCACGAAGGCGTCGGCTCGCCGCAGCCGTACTCACCGTGACGTCCCTGGCTGCGGCGGGATGCTGGCCGCAGCCGGGGGCAGGGCCGGGGAACCAGAACCACAACGGGCTCGAATCGACGCTCACGGCGTCCAACGTGGGCACGCTGACCGAGATCTGGACGGCCGGGGGTGTCCTCGACAGCGTCTACGGCGGCCACGTGCTGGGCGGCACCGACCGCATGAACACCAGCCTGCCACCGACCGGAAGCGCCTACGTGACGTCGCTGGACGCCGGCACCGGGGCGCTGAACTGGCGGCACGATCTTCAGGAGTACGTCGGAACCAGGAACGCTGCGCAGGTGACCGCCCCACCTGTCGTCGTCGGCGACCAGGTGTGGACGGGGTGGTACCAGCTCTATTACGACGGCTATTGGCGCTGCAAGGTCGGCATGGCGAAGCTGGATCTCGCCACCGGCGAGCGCACGTTCACCTGGCCGGACGGACCGCGCGCCTTCGTGCCGTACGGTGAGCAGGTCGCGGCGTCGTTCCAGCCGTGCAGCGGCACGTCAGCGCCGCTCGCCGTGCTCGATCCGGCCCAGCCCCTGAGCGTGCTGTGGCAGGGCACCGGGGCCAGCGTGAGCCGCCCGGTGCTGGTGGGAGAGCGCCTGCTCACCGACGGCGCGACCACGCTGCAGGCCTACGCCGCCGAGGGCTGCGGCGCCGGCGAGTGCGCGCCCCAGTGGACGGCGGACCTCGGCATCACCGTCGAGGCGGTCGCCGCGGGGCAGGGCGACCAGGCGCTCGTGCTCGGCCGCGCCTCCGGCGGGCCGACCGAGCTCGTCGCCGTCGACACGACCGACGGGTCGATCGCCTGGCGGGCGGTCGCAGGCGGCACCGTCGGCCGGCTCGCCGTCGCCGGCAGCACCGTCTACGTGGCTGCCGGCGACGCGCTGCAGGCGTACCCGACTGCAGGCTGTGGCGCTCCGGAGTGCCTGCCGACATGGGAGGCCAGCCTCCCGACGACGGTGAGCGCCAGCCTCGCGGTCGCCGGCGGCCTGGTCTACGTGGGAACGACCGACGGCGCGGTCGGCGCGTACGACGCCGGCGGCTGCGGCGCCGCCTCGTGCGCCGCGGTCGCGCAGGTCGACGTCGCCGCCAGTCCGACCGACGTCGTGGTGTCCGGCGGTCGCTTGTTCGTCGGCCAAGGGCGCGGGTTGGGGGCCGACATCACCGCTTTCGCCCCGGCGGGCTGACCAGCCGCTCCCGCCGGCCTCTCGCCGGGTAGGGTCCGGGGCCGGCGGGCGAACGAGGGGACGCCCGCCCGGAGACCACAGGCTCGGGGAGGGACCATGACCAGCGCCGGTGACGACCGCCCGGCCGCCTCGGCGACACCACCGGAGGTGCCGGACCTGCCGGTCTCCTCCGGTGGTTGCACCCCGCCGGGGGCGAGCGCCGGCTGTTCCGGCCCGCCGGCCGCCGGGGCGGGGCCTCAGGCCGGCACCACCCGCCGGCGGTTCCTGGCCGGGGCCCTTGCCGCCGGCGCGTCCGCCCCGCTGCTCGGCTGGGGATGGCCCGGGGGCCGGGCGACGCCGCCGCCACCCCCGGCCGACCTGCCCGGCGGGCTGTTCGCGCTCGGGGTGGCCTCGGGCGATCCCCTCCACCACGCCGTCGTGATCTGGACCCGGCTCGCACCCGCCCCGCTGGAGGGCGGGGGGATGCCCGCCGCCGACGTGCCCGTGCGCTGGGAGGTGGCGAGCGACGAGCACTTCCGGCGCACGGTCCGGCGGGGCATGGTCACGGCGTCGCCCCGGTGGGGGCACTCCGTCCACGTCGACGTCGACGGGCTGCGCCCCGGTGCGTGGTACCACTACCGCTTCATCGTCGGCGACCAGGTCAGCCCCGTCGGCCGCACCCGCACCGCCCCCGCACCCGGGCACCGCCGCGACCCCCTCCGGTTCCTGTTCGGCAGCTGCCAGAACTGGCAGGCCGGCTACTGGCCCCTCTGGGCCCACGCGCCCGCCGACGACCCCGACGTCGTGCTCCACCTGGGCGACTACATCTACGAGGGCGGCATCAGCGGCAGCGCGGTGCGGCCCCACAACAGCGGCGAGATCCGCACCCTCGACGACTACCGCAACCGCTACGGGCTCTACAAGGGCGATCCCGCCCTGCAGGGCATCCACGCCGCGTGCCCGTGGATCGTCACCTGGGACGACCACGAGGTCGACAACAACTATGCGGCGCTGGTGCCCGAGCACCCGGCCGAGGCCCCCGAGTTCGCCGCCCGGCGAGCGGCCGCGTACCAGGCCTGGTGGGAGCACCAGCCCGTGCGGCTCGCCCCACCGTCGGGCCCCGACCTGGCGATCCACCGGTCCTTCGACTGGGGACGGCTGGCCCGCTTCCACGTCCTCGACACCCGCCAGTACCGCGACCCCCAGGCGTGCACGGGCAGCCTGGGCCCCACGTGTGACGACCGCACCGCCCCCGGGCGCACGTTGCTGGGGGGCGAGCAGGAGGCGTGGCTCGGCCGCGGCCTCGCCGGCTCGCGGGCGACCTGGGACGTGCTGGCCAACCAGGTGGTCATGACGTCGATGCCGTTCGCCGGGTCGCTCTACAACCCCGACCAGTGGGACGGCTACGCCGCGGCCCGCACCCGGGTGCTCGACCTGATCGAGGCCGGCGGGGTCGACAACGCGGTCGTGCTGACCGGCGACATCCACGCCGCCGGCATCGCCGACCTGGTCGACGAGCAGCCCGACGGCACCCCCTCGACGGTGGCCCGCGGCACCGAGCTGGTGGGGGGCTCGATCAGCTCGACCTTCCCGGCCGACCTGGCGGACGTCGCCGAGGAGCTCATCCGGCTGCTCCCCCACGTGCGGTTCGCCGACACGCACCAGCGTGGCTACATGGTGTGCGATGTCTCCGAGACCGAGATGGTGACCCGCTACCAGGTGGCCGAGTCGACGCTCGTCCCCGACTCGCCGGTCACCACCGCGGGCACGTGGACCACGCTCGCCGGCACCCCGGGCGTGCAGCCGGCCTGAGCCGGTCGTCCCACCCGAGCCGCACCCGACCTTCCGGCGTCTGTCACGTGGGCATGTGCACCTGACGGACGCCAGACCCGGACTCCAACAGCCGGCGTGCCTCGGCAGCCGCCATCCGGCGGCCCTCGTCGCGCCGCCGGTCGAACGCCGCCCGGCCGAGGGCCTCCACGCATCGGACGGTGATCCGCTCGATGTCCTGCTGCTCCGCCGGTGACGGTGGGAGGCGGGTCTCATCGAGCTGGCGGGCGACGGCGCCGAGCAGCCGGGCGGCGTCCTCCCAGCGGCCCTGCAGTCCGGCCGCGGCTGCGCCGCCCTGCATGGCGTAGGCCGCGTCGCGCGGGTACCCACCGGCGAGTGCCAGTTCGAGAGCCCGGGCGTGCAGGTCGAGCGCGCCCACGGCGTCGCCCCGGAGAACGGCCAGCTGCCCCAGCTCGGACAGCACCGTCGTGAGGTAGATCGCGGCGGCGTCGCCCCCGTCGGCCTCGGCGCCGGCGATCAGCTCGCGCAGCCGGACCTCCGCCCGGTCGAGGTCGCCGACCCTGCGGGCCGCGAACGCCTGCACCATCGCCGCCTGGATCTGCGTCGAGCGCACCCCTTGCTCGGCAGCGAGCCGCATCGCCTGCGTGGCCAGCACCTCCGCGCGCTCCGGGTCGTCGCGCTCGACGGCGATCCAGCCCGACCAGGCGAGCCCCGAGGCCACCTCCGACCAGAGGCCCAGGTGCTCGGCGTCGCCCCGGCTCTCCTCCAGGATGCGGGCCGCCGCCTCGAGATCGCCCGTCAGCTCGGCGGCGGCGGCCTGCCAGGTCGCGGCCACGACCCGGCCCCATCCGTCACCGACCTGGCCGAACAACTCGCCGGCCCGGGCGCTCGCATCGGCCAGGCGGTCGGCGTCGCCCCGGGCGTGGGCGAGGAACGACAGTGCGACGAGCGCGACAGCCTCGCCCCACCGGTCGCCCACCGCGGCGCTGCGCCGGCGGGCGTCGTCGGCCACGGCCTCGGCGCCGTCGACGTCACCGGCGTCGAGGCTCGTGTACGCCAGCAGCGCCGTCGCCCGCGCCGCGGCGACCGGGTCGTCGATGCTCGGCACCGCGTCGAACGCGGCCCGCCGGTGCTCGGCAGCGGCGGGGTCGCCCTGGACCGATGCCACGACGGCCCGCCACACGACGGCGCTGGCCGCGGCCGGCGACGACGCGATCGAGCCCTCGTCGCCGAACGCCAACACCCGGTCGAGCGACCGCCGGGCCTCGCCGAGGCGTCCCCGCACCGTCCAGTACCACCCCAGTGCCGCCACGAGACGCTGGGCGTCGCCGAGGCGCTGGTCGGCGCCCGCTGCGTCGGCGCCCGCTGCATCGCCGACCGCATC
>JAFGPU010000395.1 GCA_016936035.1 Acidimicrobiales bacterium | reverse complement strand
GGCCGGTGGAGGACACATGGCATCGATGTGGCGCAAGGCGATGCTCTACCTGGGGCTCGGCCCCGACGACGAGTACGACGACTTCGATGTCGCCGGCGAGCACCAGCGCGCCGTCGCGCCGCGCCCGCCGGTGCGGCGGCCGGGTGTCGACAACCAGCACGACCCCGAGCCCTCGGGCTCGGTGCGCACGTTGCCGCCCACCATGGTCGACGACGAGGGCAGCGGGCACGACGCCGGGCGGGCCAACGGCCACGACAACGGGCACGGGCCCCATGCCGGGCGCGGGTCCGACCGGGTGGGGTCCGATCTCCACCTCGAGGTCGCCCGCTCGTCGTCGCGCCGGGCGGCCCCGGCCGAGCGGTCGTCGTCACAAGGTCGTGGCGCCGTCGTCCGGCCGTTGCCCACCGCCGTCGCCTCGAAGCCGTTCGTCGTCGGCCCCACGTCGTTCAACGACGCCCAGGAGGTCGCCGACAAGTTCAAGATCAACGTGCCCGTCATCCTCAACCTGCAGGGTGTCGAGCGTGACCTGTCACGCCGCATCATCGACTTCGCCAGCGGGCTGTGCTACGGGCTCGGCGGCCAGATGGAGCGCGTGGCCAACCAGGTCTATCTTCTGACTCCGAGCGACGTCGAGGTCTCGCCCGAGGAGCGGCGTCGCCTCCACGAGCGGGGCTACGAGTCCTGACAACGCACACCCACCGCTGGGACCCGCTTGTCGTCCGGCATCATCCTGTACGGAGCCCAACCATTCATGGCTGCCATCGTCTGCCTGCTGATCCAGCTCTACATGCTGGTCATCTTCGCCCGCATCATCATGACCTGGGTCGCGGGCGCGTCGCCGCCCACCCCCGGCACCGCCTACGCCCAGATCCACGATTTGCTGGCCAAGGCGACCGAGCCGGTGCTCGGCCCGGTGCGGGGCATGCTGCCGCCCGTGCGCATGGGCGGGATGGGCCTCGATCTGTCGCCCATCGTCGTCATCCTGGCGTTGATACTTCTGTCACGCTTCATCTGCGGCTGACCAGGGCGTCCAGGTCCTGTCCCCCAGAGGGTGTGGAGTTTTCGTTACTCTCTGGCGCATGGAACTGACTCCGCAGACGCTCCACGCCGTCGAGTTCCGTGAGGCACGGCGGGGCGGTTACAACACACGCGACGTCGACGACTTCATCGAGCGCGTCGCCGGCAGCGTCGGTCACCTCAACGACCGGGTGCGCGAGGCGCAGGCCCGTGCCGATGCGGCCGAGGCGCGCCTGGGCGAGCTCCAGCGCGAGGTCGACGAGCTCCGGCGGCGCCCCGCCGCGGGCCCGGCCCCCGAGGTGTCCGAGACCGACGAGACGCTGCGGCGCACCCTCGTGCTGGCGCAGCGCACCGCCGACGCCACCATCAAAGAGGCCAAGGAAGAGGCCAACCGGGTCCTCAGCGAAGCCCGCGAGGAGGCCGCCCGCACCCGCGCCGAGGCCGAGGCCGAGGCCCGCCGGGGGGCGGACACCGCCCGCGTCACGGCCCAGCAAGAGGTCGAGACGCTCCTCGCCGACCGCGAGAAGCTCAAGGGCGACCTCGAGCTGCTCACCCGGCGCATCGACGAGCAGCGCAACCAGCTCCGCTCGGGCATCACCGAGATGCAGCGCCTGCTCGACGACCCCTCGGCCCTCAAGCCGCTGCCGCCCGTGGCCCTCAGCGACGTCGAGACCCCGGCACCGTTCGCCGCCCCCGAGGTGCCGGCGCCGGCCGCCCACGACGCCACCGATCACGAGGCAGCCAACGGCCACGCGCCGGCCGAGGTCGCCGCACCGTTCGCCCCCGGCGCGCAGGTTGCCTCGCTGCAGGAGCCGCCGCCCCCGGCGCCGCCGGCCGACCTGGGCCCGCCTACCCAGCCCGTGCCCTTCGCCCTCAGCGGCGACGGCCGCGGCCCGTGGCTGCCGTCCGACCTGCAGGTGCCGCCCGACGAGCCGCTCGGTCCCGCGCCTGCACCCCCGGCGCCGCCGGCCGGCGCCGGCGATGCCGCGACCGATCCGAACGGCCGTCCCAGCGAGTGGGGCAAGGCGGTGTTCGACGCCGCCGACAAGCCCGGCGGCGAGGCCGCCCGCTTCGGCCGGCGCCCCTGACGCGTTCCGCCCCGCCCGGGGCCGTCAGCGACGCTCGACCCTCACCCGTACGGGGTGCCCGTCGACGGTGAGGTCGTGGGCATCGCCACCGGCGTCGCCCACCGTCAGCTCGACGGCCAGCACCTCGGCCGCGACGTAGTCGTGGTGGGTTGCGACGGCCTCGGCGACCGGTCCGTCGGCGGCCACGGTGACCGCGATGCGGTCGGCGATGTCCAGCCCGACTTCCTTGCGAAGGTCGTTCAGGCTGCGCACGATCTCGCGGGCGAGCCCCTCCTGGCGCAGGACGTCGTCGATCTCGAGGTCGAGGGCCACCGCCCAGCCCCCCTCTTCTGCCAGTGCGAACGCCTCGTGGCGGCTGGCGCGCACCTCGACGTCGTCGGCGGTGAGGCGCTCGCCGGCCACCTCGATGACGCCGTCGGTCTCGAGCTGCTGCTGCAACGCCGACCCGTCGGCCTGGGCCAAGGCGGCCTTGACGTCGTTCACACGGGGCCCGAGGCGGGGGCCGAGGGCCCGGAAGTTGGGCACCACGGTCCACGACATGAGGCCCGACAGCGTGTCGACGTCGTCGACGGCCTTGACGTTGAGCTCGGTGGCGACCTGGTCGACGACCTCGGGGCTGAGCGCGACCCCCGGGTGCAGCACCAGCGCCCGGGGCAGGGGTTGGCGCACCTTGGCCTTGGCGTCGGTGCGGGCGGCCCGACCCAGTGCGACGAGGCGGCGGGCGGCGTCCATCTGGGTCGACAGGGCGACGTCGTGCCCGCCTGACGGCACCGGCCAGTCGGACAGGTGCACGGACGCCTCGTCGGTCAGGGCGACGTAGACCTCGTCGGCGAGGAACGGGCAGAACGGCGCCAGCAGCTGGGCGGTGGTGACGAGCACGTGGTGCAGCGTGGCGTGCGCGAGGGGATCGCTGGCCTTCCAGAACCGGGGCCGGCTGCGCCGCACGTACCAGTTGGACACGTCGTCGACGAACCGGGCCAGCCGGTTGGCGCCCCGCAGCGCGTCGAAGCCGTCGAGCGCGTCGGTCACCTCGGCGACCGTGGCGTCGAGCTCGCCGAGCACCCACCGGTCGAGGACGTGGGTGGGCTCCGGCGCTCGCCGCTCGCCGTCGGCCGGCTGCCAACCGTCGAGGTCGGCGTAGGTGACGAAGAAGCTGAAGACGTTCCACAGGGTCAGCAGCGTCTGGCGGGTCGACTCGCGAATGCCCTCCTCGAAGACCCGGCGCTGCCCCCAGGGCTGACCCGACGAGAAGAAGTACCACCGCACGCCGTCGGCGCCGACCGACGAGAACAGCTGCCAGGGGTCGACGACGTTGCCCTTGGACTTGGACATCTTCTGGCCGTCCTCGTCGACGATGTGCCCGAGGACCACGACGTTGCGGTACGGCGTCGACCCGAACACCAGCGTGTTGACGGCGAGCAGCGAATAGAACCAGCCCCGGGTCTGGTCGATGGCCTCGCAGATGAAGTCGGCGGGGAAGCTGGTCTCGAACCGGTCGTCGTCCGCGAACGGGTGGTGGGCCTGCGCGGACGGCATCGACCCCGAGTCGAACCAGGCGTCGAGCACCGGCGTGAGGCGCCGCACCGTGCCCTGGCACCCCGCCGTGCGGCAGGTCCAGGTGATGTCGTCGACGAACGGGCGGTGGAGGTCGAGGTCGGACAGGTCGCGTCCGGCCAGGTCGGACAGCTCGGCCACCGACCCGACGCACGTGTCGGTGCCGCAGCCGCCGCAGCGCCAGACGGGCAGCGGCGTGCCCCAGTACCGGTCGCGCGACAGCGCCCAGTCGATGTTTCCCTCGAGCCAGCGGCCGAAGCGGCCGTGCTTGATGTGGTCGGGGTGCCAGTCGATGGTCTCGTTCTGGGCGAGCAGGTCGCCGCGCTTCTCTTCGGTGCGGGCGAACCACGACGTCTTCGCCCAGTAGATGAGCGGCGTGCCGCAGCGCCAGCAGTGCGGGTAGCTGTGCTCGTAGGGGTGCTCGGCGACCAGGAGGCCGCGGGCGCGCAGGTCGGCGATGATGTCGGCGTCCGCGTCCTTGACGAAGCGCCCGTGCCAGGGCCCCACCCGGTGGTCGAACGTGGCGTCCGCGTCGACGGGATTGAGGACGGGCAGGTCCTCGGCTCGCCCGACCTGGGCGTCGTCCTCGCCGAACGCGGGCGCGATGTGCACGACGCCCGAGCCGTCGTCGTCGCTGACGTAGTCGGCGGAGACGACGCGCCACCCGTCCTTGCCGGCGACCGGCTCGAGGAGGTCGAACGGGCGCCGGTAGCGCCACCCGGTCATGTCGGCCCCGCTCCAGCGCTCGAGCACCACCGCCTCCGGATACAGGCGCGCGGCCGCGTGCTCGCCCAGCACCAGGTCGCGGCCGCCGTCGGGGTCGGCCACCCGCACGTACGTGAACGCCGGTCCGACCGCGGCCGCGACGTTCGAGACGAGGGTCCACGGGGTGGTGGTCCACACGAGCAGGTCGGCGTCCGGGGCGCCGTCACCCGCCAGCGGGAAGCGCACGTAGATCGAGGGGTCGACCACGTCGCGGTAGCCCTGCGCGACCTCGTGCGAGCTGAGCGCGGTGCCGCAACGGCCGCAGTAGGGCGACACACGATGGCCCTCGTAGAGCAGGCCCTCGTCCCACAGCTGGCGCACGAGCCACCACACCGACTCGATGTAGTCGTTGCTCATCGTCCAGTAGGCGTCGGCGGTGTCGATCCACACACCCGACCGGCCTGTCAGCGACGACCAGTCCTCGACGTAGCGGCGCACCGAGGCTCGACAGCGCTCGTTGAACTGCTCGATGCCGTACGCCTCGATCTCGGGCTTGCTGTGCAGCCCCAGCTCGCGTTCGACCTCGAGCTCGACCGGCAGGCCGTGGCAGTCCCACCCGCCCTTGCGGGGGACGTCGCGGCCGCGCATGGTCTGGAACCGGGGGAACAGGTCCTTGAACGCCCGGGCCCACACGTGGTGGAGACCCGGCCGGCCGTTGGCGGTGGGTGGGCCCTCGTAGAAGATCCACGGCTCGCCCCCCTTGCGCAGCCGCGCGGTCTCTTCCACGATCTCGCGCTCGCGCCAGCGGGCGAGGACGCGTTGTTCGAGAGCGGGCAGGTCGAGATCGGGATCGACGGGACCGAACGGCATGCGGACAAGGGTACGGCATGCCGGGCACCGTCCCTGACCCGAAAACGACCAGGTCACATGGCAGATCGACCGTACCGGGCCCCGGCGCGGTGGAAACACGCGTTCGGACCCCTAGCCTGCACGGATTCCTTGACCGGTCGTAACGGTCGGCATACCATCCGGCACCCTTTCCCCCGAGGACGGCGAGATCTCATGCCCAGAGCCACCAAGGATGCTCCTGCGAAGTCCGCCGGCAAGAAGGCGGCCCCGGCGCGCAAGTCGCGCGGCAAGAAGGCAGTGCTCGACAAGTTCCTCGAGGGGCAGCTCGCCCAGCTCGAGAGCGAGCGGGCCAACTACCTGCACCAGGCCGAGTCGCTCCAGGCCGAGGCCGACTCGCTCACCGAGGACCGCGAGCCCGGTGACGTCCAGTTCGACGAGGAGTCGGGCGAGGGCGACACGCTGGCGGTCGAGCGCGAGCGCGACCTGGCCCTGTCGGCCCAGGCCCGGGCGGCCATCGAGCAGATCGACCTGGCCATCGAGAAGATCCACTCGGGCACCTACGGTCAGTGCGAGAAGTGCGGCACCGCCATCCCGAAGGAACGCCTCAAGGCGCTGCCGCACGCCTCGCTCTGCGTGAAGTGCAAGAGCGGAGGCCTGGGCCTCCGTTGACCTCGGCGGCCCGGTCCCGGGGTGGCTCGAGCGGCCCACCGGCAGGTGGCATGACCGCTGACGACGCCCCGACGGGCGAGCCGCCGGCGCGCCGGCCGGGTGCGAGCGACGATCCGGCGGCGGACGGTGCGACGACCACGGGGTCGGCTCGGTGGTCGCTCCTGCTGGCCGTCGCCGGCATCGTGCTGGCGCTCGACCAGCTCACCAAAGCATGGGCGGTCGACGTGCTGGGCGACGGCCATACCATCGACCTGGTGGGGTCGCTCCGGCTGCGTCTCACCCTCAACTACGGCTCGGCCTTCAGCCTGGGCGATGGGCGGGGGCCGCTGATCTCGGTGCTCGCGCTGGTGGTCGTGGGCATCCTCCTGCGCACGGGCCGCAACGCCACCCGACCGTCGATGGCGGTCGCGCTGGGCCTCGTCGTCGGCGGCGCGTTCGGCAACCTGATCGACCGGGCGTTCCGCGCCGGCGGCGGCTTCCTCGGCGGCGGTGTCGTCGACTTCATCGACCTGCAGTGGTGGCCGGTCTTCAACCTCGCCGACTCGGCCATCGTGGTCGGCGCCCTGGCCCTCTTCGCCCTGCAGTGGCGCGAGGGCGAGCCTCGGCGGGACGAGAGCCACCCATGACGACAGAGGTCGTGCCGCGGGCGCTCGACGGCCAGCGGCTCGACCGGGTGGTGGCGTTCGTCACGGGTCGCAGCCGTGCCGAGGCGGCCGCCCTCGTCGACGACGGGGCGGTGCTCGTCGCCGGGCGCGTGGCCACATCGCGGTCGCTCCGGGTGTCCGAGGGCGACGAGCTGCAGGTCGACCTGCCCGATCGCGCTCCGGAGGCCGACCTCACCCCCGATCCGGGCATCGCCGTGCCGGTCGTCCACGAGGACGTCCATCTGTGGGTGATCGACAAGCCCGCGGGGCTGGTCGTGCACCCGGGGGCCGGCCAGGCGTCGGGCACGCTCGTCCACGGCCTGCTCGCGCGCGACCCGGCGATCCGCACGGTCGGCCAGCCGGACCGGCCGGGCATCGTGCACCGCCTCGACAAGGGCACGTCCGGTCTCATGCTGGTGGCCCGCACCGACGAGGCCTACGAGCGACTGGTCACGATGCTGGCGGCCCGTCAGGTCGAGCGCGGCTACCGCACCCTGGTGTGGGGCACGCCCGATTCGGCGACGGGGCTGATCGACGCCCCGATCGGGCGCTCCGCCCGCGACCGCACCCGCATGGCCGTGACCGTCGGGGGACGGCCCGCCCGCACCCGCTACGAGGTGGTGCGCACCTACCACGAGCCGGTCGAGGTCACCGAGCTCGCCTGCCGCCTCGAGACCGGCCGCACCCACCAGATCAGGGTGCACCTCGCGTCGATCGGTCACCGCGTCGTGGGCGACGCCCGCTACGGGGGCCAGCGCCAGTCGCTGCCGATCGACCGGCCGTTCCTGCACGCCGAGCGCCTCCGCCTCGACCACCCGATCACGGGCGAGGCCCTCTCGTTCACCTCGCCCCTGCCCGACGACCTGACCGCCGTGCTGGCGTCGTTGCGCTGAGCCGGTCGCTCCGAGCGGCCGCTCGTCAGTCGAGCGTGTCGGCCGTCTCGACCATCGGCCACTCGCGCTCGCCCCGCGCCATGGTGGCGATGTCGGCGAGCGTGAGCTCGTCGAGGTGGCGGCGCATGTAGTGGCTGACCATGGCCCAGATCGCCAGCAGCACGCACTGTCCCTCGTGGTCGCAGGCCCCGTTCTGGTGGGGCTCGCCGAAGTCGCCGACGGCGATGGGGCCGTCGACGGCGCTGACGATGTCGCCCAGGGTGATGGTGTGGGGCTCGCGGGCGAGGATGTAGCCGCCCCCCACCCCTCGCTTCGACCGCACCAGCCCGGCGCCCTTGAGGGCCAGCAGGATCTGCTCGAGGTACGGCTGGGGGAGGCCGGTGCGCTCGGCGATGTCGCGGACCGACGTGGGGCCGGACCCCTCGGCGTGCAGCGCCAGCGAGAGCAGCGCTCGGCTGGCGTAGTCACCGCGGGTCGACACCTTCACGAGGCCAACTGTACGGGTTGGGACGGGGCGAACCTCGGAGGGTTGGTTTCCTTCCGTCGTCCGCCGGTTACGGTGGCGCGGAAGGAGAAAGCCACGGCGTGGACGAACTCGTACTTCCCGACTACGGCGGTCGCTGCATCACCCACGTCATCCCGACGTTGCTGGGGCCACCTGACACCGCACCCGCCTGGATGCCGGCGGCGCTGGCCGACGCGTCCCAGGTCGTGCTGCTCGTGGTCGACGGCCTCGGGTGGGAGCAGCTCGAGGCCCGGCTCTCGCTCGCGCCCACGTTGGCGGGCATGGCCCGGTGCCCCATCACCACGGTCGCGCCGTCCACGACGGCCACGGCGCTGACCTCGCTCACCACCGGCCTTCCCCCGGGCGAGCACGGGGTGATCGGCTACCGCATGGCCGTGCACGGCGAGGTGCTGAACGTGCTGCGGTGGTCGACGCCGGCCGGCGACGCCCGCCAGACCATCCCCCCGTCCAAGGTGCAGCCGACGCCGCCGTTCCTGGGCGAGCGCCCGCCGGTGGTGACCCGCGCCGAGTACCGGCAGTCGGGCTTCACCGGGGCGCACCTCGACCCGGCCCGGTACTGGGGCTATCGCACGTTGTCGACGATGGTCACCGAGGTCGGACGCCTGCTCCGGTCGTCGGAGCCGTTCGTGTACGCGTACTGGGACGGCCTCGACAAGGTCGCTCACGAGTACGGCCTGGGCGAGCACTACGACGCGGAGCTGGCCTGGATCGACCACACCGTGGAGCGCCTGCTCGCGGTGCTGCCGCGGGGCGGGATGCTTCTGGTCACGGCCGATCACGGCCAGGTCGAGGTCGGTGGCAACGTGATCCCGCTGGCCGGCGAGGTGCTCGGCCTGTGCGCCATGCAGTCGGGCGAGGGGCGGTTCCGCTGGCTGCACGCCCGGTCGGGCCGGGCGGGGGCGCTCTACGACGCCGCCAAGTCGCACCACGGCGACGACGCCTGGGTGCTCACCCGCGACCAGATGGTGGCGGACGGCTGGTTCGGGCCGGTGGTCACCGAGGCCGCGGCCGCCCGGCTCGGCGACGTGGCACTGGTGGCCCGCCGCGACGTGGCCTTCCACGACCCGCGCGACACCGGGCCCTACGACCTCGTCGGGCGCCACGGGGCGGTGACGTCCGCCGAGATGTACGTCCCGCTCCTCTCGATCGCGCGGTGAGTGAGTGGGCTCAACGCTCTGAGAGAGGTCGCAATCCTCGTTCGGCGTGGCAGGATGGTCGACCTATGCCGATCCCCGATCAGAACCAGCCGGCAGGCGACGGTACGGGTGGCACCACCCACGTCGATCCCTCGCAGCCCCAGGTCGAGCACGGGGAGGTCGTCAACGTCCCCGACGACGAGGAGCAGTCGAACGAGGCCGTCGAGCAGCCGGCCAAGGTCATGCGCATCGGGTCGATGATCAAGCTGCTGCTCGAAGAGGTGCGGCAGTCCGATCTCGACGAGTCCAGCCGCGACCGCCTGCGCGAGATCTACGAGACCTCGGTGACCGAGCTGTCGACGGCGCTGTCGCCCGACCTCCGCGACGAGTTGGGACGTCTGGCGCACCCCTTCGCCGGGACGACCACCCCCAGCGAGGCCGAGCTGCGCATCGCCAAGGCCCAGCTCGTCGGATGGCTCGAGGGTCTGTTCCACGGCATCCAGGCCACCCTGTTCGCGCAGCAGATGGCTGCCCGTCAGCAGCTCGACGAGATGCGACGCAGGTTGCCCCCGGGGGCGACGCCGCCGGGAGAGCCGGAGAACCGGCCCGGCACCTATCTCTAGGGCCGGGGGAGCGTCTCTAGGGCCGGGGGAGCGCAGACGGCCCGCTCGCAGGGTCCGTGTCCGCAGAGTAGCGGGCCGTGCGCGCCCTGTAGCGCGAGCGACAGCACGGTCAGTGGCCCCCTAGGCTTCGGCTGATGGGGCAGGCCACGACCGACCGGTTCACCGGCCTGGGAGCTGTGAACGCACAGAGCGCGCTGCTGGGTGCTGCGTCGCTCGTCGTCGTCATCGTCGCTCTCGCGCTCGTTCTGTTGGGGGTGACGAGCGGCGAGGTTGCCGCCACCGTGCTCTTCCTGCCCGTGTTCGCCGCCGGTGTCCTCGGGGGCCGTCCCGCGGGGTACGCGGCGGCGGGTGTCGCCACGTTGCTCTACGTGGCCCTGCGGAAGAGCGATCTCTCGTCGGCGGGCATGGCGAGCGCGGGCGTGCTCACCCTCACGCGTGCCGCCGCCTACGGCGTGGCCGGCCACGTCGGAACCCTCGCCCGCGTGCTGCTGCCCGAGTCCGGCGCCGCT
>JAFGPU010000056.1 GCA_016936035.1 Acidimicrobiales bacterium | reverse complement strand
GCGTGCTCGACGCCGCGCTCGCCGCCGGCCAGCTCCCGGGCGTCGCCGTGAGCGACCGACTGGCGATCATCGGCTACTCCCAGGGTGGCCACGCCGCGCTGTGGGCCGGCCAGCTCGCCGCCGAGTGGACGCCGGACCTCGACGTCGTCGGCACCGTGTCCGGCGCACCGGTGACGGAGCTGCCGGTCGTCCTGTCGTCGGCCGACTCGATACCGATCGCCGACTACCTGTACCTGATCATCGCCGGCTTCGAGGCGGCGTACCCGGACGAGGCCGACCCGACGCTCCTGCTCTCACCGGACGGTGTCGCGGCGGTCGACGCGGCCGACGCCGAGGGCTGTGCACCCCGCGCGTTGTCGAGCACCGCCGACATGCCGCCCGCCGGCGAGCTCGTCGACGACCCCGGATCGGTCGAGCCCTGGGCGACCCTGCTGGCCGCCAACGACCCGGGCCGGGTCGCCACCGACACGCCGATCCTGATC
Source organism: Acidimicrobiales bacterium (assembly GCA_016936035.1). Classification (GTDB taxonomy): domain Bacteria; phylum Actinomycetota; class Acidimicrobiia; order Acidimicrobiales; family VFJN01; genus ZC4RG19. Next base: position 2,166 of record JAFGPU010000056.1, on the reverse strand, counting down.
GTGCACAGCGCCGCCGACGAGCTCGTGCCCGCCCGCCTCAGCGAGCGGCTGTTCGAGCGCATGTGCGACCTCGGCCAGCAGGTGGAGCGACGGGTCGAGCACCGAGGCGAGGGCCACGGCACCGCCGGTGACGGGATGTACGCGACCGGGTTCGCGTGGATCGCCGACCGGTTCGCCGGCGAGCCGGCGACGTCGACGTGCCCCGCGGCGCGTGGGGACGGCGAGGGCCGCCCCGGGTCGCCCTAACGTGGGGCCGTGGCCCGCCGACGACTGGGAGTCGCCCTCCTGCTGCCACAACCCGTCGCCACCGAGGTCGACGGCCTGCGCCGCGCCCTGGGCGACGGCGCCCTCGGGCGCATCCCCGCCCACCTGACGCTGGTGCCCCCGGTGAACGTGCCGGCCGACCAGCTGCCGGCGGCGCTCGACCTGCTGCGCGAGGCCGCCACCGTGACGCGGCCGCTCAACCTGCGGCTGGGGCCGGCGGCGACGTTCCACCCGGTCAACCCGGTCGTGTACCTGACCGTCGGCGGCGACGTGGACGACCTGCGGGCGCTGCGGGACCGCGTGTTCCGTCCCCCGCTCGAGCGGCCGCTCACCCACCCGTTCGTCCCCCACGTCACGGTGTGCGACGACCTCGACCCGGCCCGCATCCCCGCCGCCGTCGCCGCTCTGGCCGACTTCGTCGTCGACGTCAACGTCGCCGTGGTGCACCTGCTGGAGGAGGGGCGCGACCGCGTCTGGCGTCCGATCGCCGACGCCGTGCTCACCCGCCGGTGGGTCGCCCGGGCGGACTGATCCGCCGCGGTGCCGGGTAGGTTCCGGCCATGGCACCGGACCAGACCAAGCACGACGAGGTGGCCCAGGCGACGGCCGACACCGAGCGGGTGATGCGGCCCCAGACGGTGCCCGTCAACATCTACGAGGCCAGCGGCGCCCTCGTGATCGTCGCGCCCCTCCCGGCCGTGCAACCCGAGGACGTTGCCATCGACCTGTGGCCCGGTCGGCTGCGGATCTGCGCGTCGCTGCGCTCCGCGGGCACGCGCGACTACCTGGTGCACGAGTGGGACTACGGCGGCTACGAGCGCGAGGTCGACCTGCCCGGCGGGTGGGGCGGTGGCGTCGAGGCCAGCCTGGCCAACGGCCAGCTCGCGGTGCGGGTGCTGCCGGGCACCGTCACCGAGCGCACGACGCTGCGCGTCGACGAGTAGACCACCGAGGCCGGCGGCCGCAGCCGTCTACGCTGCGACGCCATGGACGTTCCTGCCGCACCGTCGCCGCCGCGCTGGCATCGGGCCCTCGTGACGGGCGCCTCGTCGGGTATCGGCGAGGCCATGGTCCGCCGGCTCGCCGCCGACGGCGTCCACGTGGTGCTCGTCGCCCGCGACAAGGCCCGGCTCGACGCACTGGCGGGCGAGCTCACAGGCGCCCACCCGGGCGTCGAGGTCGAGGTCCTGGCAGCCGACCTGGCCGACGCCGTCGCCCTCGGCACGGTCGAGGCCCGGCTGGCCGATGTCGACAGCCCGGTGGACCTGGTCGTGAACAACGCGGGGTTCGGCACCTACGGCCAGTTCGCCGACCTCGACATCGACGTCGAGCAGCGCGAGGTCGCCGTCAACGTGACCGCGGTCGTGCGGCTCACCCACGCGGCTTTGGGCGGCATGCTGGCGCGGGGCCACGGTGCGGTGCTGAACGTCTCGTCGGTGGCGGGACTGCAGGCCACCCCCGGCAACGCCACCTACGGCGCCACCAAGGCGTTCGTGGCCAGCTTCGGCGAGGCGGTCTCCGGCGAGCTCGCCGGCACCGGGGTCACGCTGACCACGGTGCTGCCGGGGTTCACCCGCACCGAGTTCCAGGAGCGGGCCGGCATCGCCGGGCGACAGATCCCCGGCCCCGCGTGGATGTCGGCCGACGACGTCGCCGCCCAGTCGCTCGACGCCGCCCGGGCCGGCAAGCCCTGGCTCGTGCCGGGCATCCTCAACAAGGCGCTGGTGGTGGTCGCCGGTCCCGTCCCCCGCAGCCTGAAGCGGCGCGTGGCCGCCAAGGCATCCAAGCGCATGTGAGCAGGTGCCGCGTCAGTGAGCAACCGCCGTTTCACGGCGACCCTGGCCGGCCTCGGACGGCCTCGCCGCGTCCGGGATGATCTGGCGTCTGTCACCAGCGCATGGC
>JAFGPU010000394.1 GCA_016936035.1 Acidimicrobiales bacterium | reverse complement strand
CGGATGCGCAGGTCGTCGACGATCTCGCCAGCGCGGATCGGCACGTTGAAGTCGGCGCGCAGGAGGACCCGCCGGCCCGCCAGGGGCGGCAGGTCCTCCAGCGTCGGGACGCTGGGGGCCACGCCGGCCTACTTGTTGGCTGCGCCGACGAGCGAGACGAGGTCGACCAGGCGGTTCGAGTAGCCCCACTCGTTGTCGTACCAGCCGAACACCTTGACCAGGTTGCCGATCGACTGGGTGAGCTTGCTGTCGTAGGTGCACGACGCCGCCGAGCCCACGATGTCGCTCGACACGAGCGGCGCCTCGGAGAAGTCGAGCACGTTGGCCAGCGGGCCGGAGTCGGCGGCGGCCTTGAAGGCCTCGTTGACCTCGTCGACGGTGACCTCGCGGGCCAGGACGCCCGTGAAGTCGGTGATCGAGCCGTCGGGCACGGGCACCCGGATGGACTGGCCGTCCAGGCGGCCCTGCATCGCCTCGAGCACCAGGCCCGTGGCCCGGGCGGCGCCGGTGCTGGTCGGGATCATGTTGATGGCCGCGGCGCGGGCCCGGCGCATGTCCTTGTGGGGGCCGTCGACCAGGCTCTGGTCACCGGTGTAGGCGTGGATGGTGGTCATCAGGCCCTTGTCGACGCCGAAGGCGTCGTCGAGCACCTTGATCATCGGCACGAAGCAGTTGGTCGTGCACGAGGCGTTGGAGACGACCTTGTGCGAGGACGGGTCGAACGTGTCGTCGTTGACACCGAGCACGAAGGTCGCATCGGCGCCCGAGGACGGCGCGGACACGATGACGAACGGCGCCCCGCCCTCGAGGTGGGCGGCCGCCTTGTCGCGGCTGGTGAAGATGCCGGTGGACTCGACGACGACGTCGACGCCGAGGTCGCCCCAGGGCAGCTCCTTGGGGTCGCGTACCGCCAGCACCTTGAGCAGATCGCCGTCGATCTTGATGCCCTCGTCCGTGGCCTCGATGTCGTTGTCGAGCCGGCCGAGCACCGAGTCGTACTTGAGGAGGTGGGCCATCGTGTCGACCGAGCCCAGGTCGTTCACCGCCACGAACTCGATGTCGGCGCCCGCCTGCTTGGCTGCCCGGAAGAAGTTGCGACCGATGCGGCCGAAGCCGTTGATACCCACACGGATGGTCATGTCGAGGAGACCTCTCTGTCGTCGACCTGGTTGCTGCCCCCGACCCTAGTGGGAGCGAGGTCGATGCCACCCAGGGGGGCAGGTCGGAGACGACGGTACGTCTCGGCCCGGGCACACGCCGCGATCAGCCCACGAGGCGCTCCAGCGCCGCGCCCAGCAGCTCCGGGTCGTGCGCGAGGCCGTGGGGGCGCACGAGGTCGGCCTCGACGACGTCGACGCCGGCGGGCCGCCCGAGCGGGAGGGCGCCGCGCTGGGCGAGCACCACGTCCGGGTCGATGCCGTGCCGCTGCAGGGCGTCGATGTGGGCCGCCACGTCGTAGCCCCGGGTCTCGCCCAGCTCGGCGCGGACGTTGCACACGTACACGCGCCGTCCCGACGACCGCTTCAGGGCGTCGCGCACGCCGTCCACGACAGCGGCGGCCAGCACCGAGGTGTAGAGCGAGCCCGGCCCGAGCACGACCTGGTCCGCGTCCATCAGCGCGCCGAACACCGCCGGGGGCACCGTGGCGTCGGCGGGCTGCACCACCACCCGGTCGATGCCGACCGTCCGGGTGATGGCCACCTGCCCCGTCACCGAGCGCCCGTCGCGCGCCTCGGCGCAGAGCACCACCGGGTCGACGGTGGCGGGGACCACCCGGCCGACGGCCGGGTCGACGCCGGCCAACCGGCTGAGCTCGTCGACTGCGGCGGCGAAGTCGCCCGTCACGGCGTGGAGCCCGGCGAGCAGCAGGTTGCCGAGGGCGTGGCCCTCGACGTCGCTGCCGGTGAACCGATAGTCGAGAGCGGAGGTCAGCGGCGACGCGGGGCCGGGCACCATGGCCTCGATGCAACGGCGGACGTCGCCGGGGGCGGGCATGTCGATGGCGCTGCGCAGACGGCCCGTGGACCCGCCGTCGTCCGCCGTCGCCACCACCGCGGTGGTGTGACCGGCGTAGCGGCGCACCGCACGGATCGTCGCCGCGAGGCCGTGCCCGCCACCGACGGCGACGACGCGCGGCCGTCCGCCTGCGGGCGCGGTGCTCACTTGTCGACGTCCCGATGGACCACGCCGACGCGCGTGCCGTCGGCGCGCAGGCGCCGCGCCACCTCCTCGGCGATGGCCACCGAGCGGTGCCGGCCGCCCGTGCACCCCAGCGCGATGGTCAGGTAGGCCTTGCCCTCGGCGACGAATGCGGGCAGCAGCTGCTCGAGCATGGTCTCGACGTTGTCGAGGAACTGCGTCGCCGCGGGCTGGCCCAGCACGTAGTCGCGCACCGGGGCGTCGACCCCGGTCAGCGGGCGCAGCTCGTCGACCCAGTGGGGGTTGGGGAGGAACCGGCAGTCGAAGACCAGGTCGGCGTCGAGCGGGAGCCCGTGCTTGTACCCGAACGACAGCACCGTGGTCTGCATGGCCGGCGAGTTGTCGTCGCCGCCGAACAGGGTGTGCATGCGGCGCCGGAGCTCGTGCACGTTCAGGTCGCTGGTGTCGATGACGACGTCGGCCTCGCCCCTGACGGGCTCGAGCAGCTGGCGCTCGCGCTCGATCGCGGGCGCCAGGTGACCCGACCCGTCGTCGCCCGGCAGCGGGTGCCGGCGGCGCGAGCTCTTGTACCGGCGCACCAGCGTGTCTGTCGACGCCTCGAGGAACAGGACCCGCACCCGCGCCCCCGTCGAGCGCAGCCACGCCAGCGTCGGCAGGATCTCGTCCTGGTAGTGGCCCGTGCCCATCACCAGGGCGACCCGCTGCACCTGCGACCCGGGCGTCTGCGCCAGCTCGACGACCTTGGGCACCAGCTCGGGCGGCAGGTTGTCGATGACGAACCAGCCCAGGTCCTCGAGGTCGTCGGCGGCCAGGCTGCGCCCGGCGCCCGACAACCCGGTGATCACCACGAACTCGCCCATGCGCTTCCCAGGGTAGGGCGACCTCAGCGCTTCTCGGTCCGGAGCAGCAGCAGGCGGGGGATGGTGGCGCCGTCCTCGTACGGCGGCTCCATGGCCAGGAAGCGCGCCGGCGGCGCCGGTTCGAGCATGCGGGTCAGGTACAGGCCGCGGGCGGCCAGCCCGTTCACGTAGCGGCCGAGCGGCCGGTGGAAGAACGGCAGCCGCACCCCGGCGTCGACCTCCTCGAGCGTCATCACCTCGGGGAGGTAGGGGCCGACCCGCCAGTACTGCTCGGGCGGCTCGATGATCCGGTCGTCGACCCAGCCGCTGCCCGGCGCCTGGAACATCGGGTGGTTGAGGAACAGCACGAAGCGGCCGCCGGGCCGCAGCACGCGCGACACCTCGTCGAGGGCGCCGTCGAGGTCGGCGACGTGTTCGAGCACGAGGCAGCTGACCACGGCGTCGAACGTGCCCGACCGCACCGGCAGCCCGGTGGCGGTGGACCGGGCGTAGGCCACGCCCCCGCCCCGCCGGCGGGCCTCGGTGATCTGGGCGGACGACGCATCCACCCCGACCACCCGGTCGGCACCGCGAGCGGCCACGAGCCGGGCGATCTGGCCCTCGCCGCAGCCGACGTCGAGCACGCTCGCAGCGCCGGCGAGGTGGCGGGCGGCGAGCGGGAGCAGCTGCTCGCTGTACTCGATGTCGGCGCCCTCGCTGAACTCGGTCTGCCACCAGCGCGCGTGACGCTCCCACACCCCGACCAGGTCGACGGCCTCGTCGACGCGCGGGCCGTCCGGCGCCGGGTCCGAGGCCCGCGGCTCGTCGCTCATCCCGCCGTGCCCCGGCCCACGCGGTCGCCGTGGATCTTGGCGTACACGGCGAGCGCGACCTCGTCCGGCAGCCACGACAGCGCCCGCAGGTCGTCGAGCGACGCCCGCTTCACGCCGGCGACACCGCCCAACTCCTTGGTCAGGCGCTTCTTGCGGGTCGGGCCGAGCCCCTTGATGTCGTCGAGCACCGACTTCGTCATGCGCTTGCCCCGCAGCTGCCGGTGGTAGGAGATGGCGAACCGGTGGGCTTCGTCACGGATGCGCTGGAGCATGTACAGCCCCTCCGAGCCCCGGGGGACCCGCACCGGATCGGCCTTGCCGGGGACGTACACCTCCTCGAACCGCTTGGCGAGGGAGGCGACCGGGATCTCCTCCTCGAGGCCCAGGTCCTCGAGCACCCGGACGGCCACGTTGAGCTGTCCCTTGCCCCCGTCGACCAGCAGCAGCTGAGGCGGGTACGAGAACCGGCCCGAGCGTTCGCTCACCGGTAGCGACCGCTCGTCGATGTAGGCGTTCAGCCGGCGCGTGAGCACCTCCTCCATGGCGGCGAAGTCGTCGTTGCCGCCGACGGTGCGCACCTTGAACCGCCGGTAGTCGGACTTCTTGGGCAGCCCGTCCTCCATCACGACCATCGACCCGACGTAGTCGGTGCCCTGGATGTGGCTCATGTCGTAGCACTCGATGCGCAGCGGGGCCTCGGG
>JAFGPU010000393.1 GCA_016936035.1 Acidimicrobiales bacterium | reverse complement strand
CCGTCGACCTCGAGGACCTCCACCGGGTGCAGCCCGATCGGGTTGGGACGGTCGGCCGAACGCGTCGTGAACACCCCCCGCATCGGGGCGGCGGGGTCGTCCCGCGGGTGCACGCGCAGCACGTCCCGCCGGGCGCGGTCCAGCCAGGTGAGGACGATCACCTCGTCACCCGGGCGCAACCCGTCGAGCCCGTCGAGCACCTCGGGCTCGAGCACCAGCCAGGCGTCGGGCGCCCCCTCGTGGCCCTGCTTGGGCGCCACCGCGGGATCGGTCAGCGACGACGAGACCCGCCCGATCGCCGTGACCTCGTACGCGCCGTGCTGCACGGCGCCGTTCTAGCGGACACCGTCGTCGCGGACCACCCGCTCGACGAGCTCGTCGACGGTGTCGGCGAGAACGGTCGGCGCCGCGGACACCACACCGTCCAGGTGGGCCTTTAGCACGTCGGCGACGGTGGCGACCTCGTCGGCACGCAGGCGCAGACGGGGACGGTGCGCCAGCGCAGCGTGCAGCCGATCCGCCACCCACGACGGGTCGTCGTAGCCGAGACGTGCCGTGCGACGTGCCCGGTGGAGGAACGCCGACCAGCGCGGACGGTCCTCTGGCGCCAGCGCACCCACCGCGCCCTCACCCGCAGCGAGAGCGCGACGGAAGCCCTCCTCGGCGGCCGACCGGACGAGGGTGCCGTCGAGCATCAGCTCCCACCCGGCGTGCCCGACCGCGCGCGCCGGGCCCGAGGCGATGCCCCGGCCCGTCAGAGCTCGGCGGAGCTCGCCCGCCCCGGACCGGAAGCGCTCGTGGGCGTGGAAGGCCTCGTCGGCCTGCACGTGGCAGCGCACACCTGCGCCGAGCGGCCCGCCCAGGAGATGCCGCGCCACCCGCACGCCCGCCATGGGCGCGAGGTCGGGCAGCGCCGCCCCGAGCAGGAACTCCGGGTCGGAGCGCCCGGTTGCCATCGCCACGTAGGTGTGGCCGAGGACGTTCACGACGCCTCGGTCACGACCACCGGCGCCAGCGCCCGGCGCCGCGCCGCCAGCGCGTCGGCGGCGAGAACGCCCAGTGCGATCCACACGAGCACGAAGCCGATCAACCGCTCGACGGGCATGGGCTCGTGGAACACGACCAGGCCGAGCAGGAGCTGCAGGGTCGGCGTCACGTACTGGAGCAGCCCGAGGACGGACAGCGGGATGCGGCGCGCCGCGGTGCCGAACAGCAGGAGGGGCACGGCGGTGACGACGCCGAGGCCGACCAGCAGCGCGTCACGTCCGACGCTGCCGTGGAGGAACGCCGCGTCGCCGCGCACCTGGAGCGCGATCAGCGCCGCCAGCGCCGCGGGCACGAGCACCATGGTCTCGACGGCGAGCGACGTGACCGCGCCCACCGGCACCGACTTCTTCATGAAGCCGTAGCCACCGAACGAGCACGCCAGCACCAGCGAGATCCACGGCACCTGCCCGTAGCCGACCGTGAGCACCAGCACCGCCGCCAGCCCGAACCCCAACGCGATGGCCTGCGGCCGGCTGAGCTGCTCGCGCAGCACGACGACGCCCAGCGCCACGGTGATGAGCGGGTTGATGTAGTAGCCGAGCGCCGCCTCGACGACGTGGTCGTTGGTGACGGCCCAGATGTAGACGAGCCAGTTGTTGGCGATCAGCGCGGCGGCCAGGCTGAGGCGCGCCAGCGCGCCCGGGAGCGAGCGGACCGCCCGGAACCAGTGCCGCTCACGCCGCACCGCCAGCAGCACCAGGACCACCACGAACGACCAGACGATGCGGTGGATCAGGATCTCGCCGGGGGCGACCGCGTCGAGCAGGTTGAACACCAGCGGGAAGATGCCCCACAGCGAGTAGGCGGCCAGGCCGGCAAGGGTGCCGACACGCCGTTCGGGGTGGTGGGCGGGCGCGGGGCCACGACCGCTCGTGCCGCCCGCCGGCGGGCCGGGGCGCGGGTCGACGGTGGGTGACGTGGCCACGATCGTTCGACGCTATCGGCGCCGGTCACCTGCCCGACACGGGTTTCGAGTGACGCTGCCGCGCACCGAGGTGGTGCGGGCCGCACCGCGGCCTGCCGCGAGTCGTCAGCGATGCGGTCGGGCGCCGCGCCGCACGGGACCGATGACCAACGTGGCGGGCGGCGACGCCTGCATGGCGCCGAGACCGTGCAGGTCGGTGTGGGCGACCTGGGTGCCCGGCCGCGTCGGGTCGCAGACCAGCGCGACGGGCGTGGCCGCGCCCGCGCCGGCGGCGAGCAGCCGCTCGGCGATCTCGTGGTGACGGGCCCCGTCGGCGAAGGCGACGAGGGTGGCGCCGACCTCGGCGAGCGCGTCCCAGTCGACGGGCACTACGTCAGGATCGTCGTCGTCCCGGGCGATCGTGACCGTCGTGCCCGGCACCGGCACGGTGCCCGAGGCGAGCGCCGCGGCCGTCGCTGCCGACACGCCCGGCGTCGTCGTGACGGTCACCCCCCGGGCACGCAGCGCCTCCACCTCCTCGGCCGCCCGAGACCCGACGAAGAGGTCGCCGGCCTCCAACCGCACCACCTGACGCCCCCGTCCGGCGTGCGACGCGAGCAGGTCGACGATGCGGGCCAGGGGCCAGGCGGGGTCGTCGACGGCCTCGCCGACGTAGCAGCGCCGGGCGGTGGGTGGCGCGAGCGCCGCGACCTCGTCCGCGGCGGGACGATCGGTCACCACCACGTCCGCCGCGCCGAGCAGTCGGGCCGCCCGCCGCGTGAGCAGCTGCGGGTCGCCCGGCCCCGCCCCCACCATGTGCACCACCCCTCTCACCGTCATGCGCCGTCCTCGGTGAGCTGCCGGACGGAGTCAGGATCGCTGCCGCCCGGGGCTCCGTCACCGCCGGCCTCGCCCCCGTCGCCGACTCCGCCCGCATCGTCGGCGCCGAACGCATCGCCGGCATCGTCGGCGGCGACCGCCCCCACGACGAGGACCCCGGCACCGAGCGTGCGGTCCCGTGCCAGGTCGCCGAGCGTGCCCCGCCGCACCGTCCGGGGTGAACCGCCGACCGTGGCCACCACCGCGGCGGGCAGGGAGGTGTCGCCCGACCGCGCCAACCGGGCGGCCACGCCTCCGGCGTCGTCGGCGTCGTCGGCGACCGTCACCAGCGTCCGCCCTGGGTCGACGGCCCGAGGCGGGTCGGTCGGCGGCGCGACGGTAACCGCCATGGCCCGGCGCCGATGGGTGACGGGGATGCCCACCATCGTCGGCACCGCGAGCTCGATCAGCGGGCCCGGGACGGTGACGTGGTCGACGCCCGACGCGGCGAGGATGGCGGACTCGACCGCGTAGGCGGGGTGCAGCCACGGGTCGCCGCGGTAGAGGCGCACGACGCGCTCGCCCGCCCGGGGCCCGCCCACCAGGAGCGCGAGCGTGTCGCCGTCGACCGTGGCTCCCCGGTTGATGCTCTCGCGGTCGGGCCCGCCCGCCGGTGACACGATCACTTCGGCGTTCGGCGCGAACGTGCGGGCGAGGTGCGCGACCGTGGCGTCGGTGACGACGAGCGTGGCCGCGGCCAGCGCCGACTCGGCCCGCAGGGTCAGCAGGTCGGGGTCGCCCGGTCCCCCGCCGATCAGCTCGACGACGGTCGGTCGGCTGGCGTCCGAGCGGGTCATCGGCCGATCGGTCGCGTGCCGGGTACAGGACGCGAGCGGGCAGTGGTCATGACGACCGGCGAGCGTAGGTCACCGCACGATGGTGGGACGGGGAGCCCGCCCTCGTGGGGGCGAGCACGGTGGTCAGGGATCGAGGACGGCGCACACGGTCGCCGCCACCACCACCCGCAGCCGGAGGCGCCGGAGGAACCGGCACCGGCGCGACACCCGGCGCCAGGCCGCCCGTCGTGCCGCTCGGTCGTCCTCCCGCCGGGCGTCGAGGTCGGCCCTCGCCTCCTCGGCCGACGGCGCGGCGTGGCCGTCGAGCCGGGCGTAGCTGGCGTCGACGTCGGCCGCCCGCGCCGCCACCACGTCGTCGATCGCCTCGAGGGCTCGTCGCCACACGCGGGTGTGGCGGCGCGCCTCGCCGTCATCAGCCATCGGATGCTCCCGCCTCGTCCGCCCGGTGTTCCGTCCGTCCGGGTACGGCGGCGGCGTGACATCAGCCCGAACTCGTGCTCCGCCGCTGGCCGAACGCCCCGTCGTCGGATGCTGATGATCGTGGAGGCGGCGACGGGAATCGAACCCGTGTACGCGGCTTTGCAGGCCGCTACCTAAGCCACTCGGT
>JAFGPU010000392.1 GCA_016936035.1 Acidimicrobiales bacterium | reverse complement strand
CTGCGCGCCGTCGGTGGCCTGGCGGTGATCGGCGACGCTCGCGACGCCGAGACCCAACGGCGGGCCCGGGTGGCGCGCGCGACCCACCTGGTGGCGTTGTGCGGCGACGACGGCACGGACATCGAGGTGGTGGCGACCGCTCGCGAGCAGGCGGCGGCGGGCCGGCGATCCGGCACGCTCCAATGCGTTGCCGACCTGGGCGATCCCGACCTGTGCCTGCTGCTGTGCACCGAGGAGCTCGAACGGTACGGCGAGGCGCCGGTGCGCACCGACTTCGTCGACACCACCGCGGCGGCGGCGCACGCGCTGCTGCGGGCGCACCCGCCGTTCGGGGAGCAGGACGGACCTGCACCGACGGTGCTGGTGGTGGGTGAGGGACGGACAGCCGAGCACCTGCTGCTCGCCCTCGCTCGCGCCTGGGCGACCGGTCGTGCCACCCCGTCCACGCCGCGCCTCGGCCTCACGGTCGTGGGCCCGGACGCGCAGGCGATCTCGACGCTCGCCGACCGTCACCCCGAGCTGGCGCGCGTCGCCGCGCTCGACGTCGTCGACGATCACCGGACCGCGCTCGCCGCGAGCACGCCGACGACGGTCTTCGTGTGTCCCGAGGACGACGCCGCAGCGACCGCCACGGCCCTCGACCTGCGCGTGCTCCTCACCGGGCGTCCGACCGAGATCGTCGTGGTGTTGCAGCAGAGCTCGGGTCTCGGGCGGCTGCTCGAGAGCGCCCCCCGCCCCGCCGCCGGTCCCACGGTGGACACGTTCGTCCTGATCGAGGAGACCTGCCAGCCCCGTATCCTGCTGACCGGCACCACCGAGATCCTCGCCCAGGCGCTGCACGGCGCCTATCTGGCGGCCCGCTCCGACACGGGCGCCGCGGGCGATCCGGCGCTGCGCCCGTGGTCCGAGCTGCCCGAGTCGTTGCGCGAGTCCAACCGCGACCACGCCGCCCACGTCGCCGTCAAGCTCGCCGCCGTCGGGCGTGCCGTCGGACCGCTCGTCGACTGGGACAGCGCTCTCGTCCCCTTCCCCGACGACGAGGTCGAGGTCATGGCCCGCCTCGAGCACGACCGGTGGGTGGCCGAGCGACGCCGGGCCGGGTGGCGCCCCGGGCCGCGGGATCCGGACCGCCGCACCTCGCCCTACCTCGTCCCCTGGGAGGACCTCTCGGAGGAGATCCGGGACCACGACCGGATGTTCGTCCGCGAGCTCCCCCACCTGCTCGTCTCCGTCGGCCTCCAGGCCGTCCCCGTGCGCGCCGCACCGCAGCGAGCGGCGGGGCCGCCCCCCGACGGGCGCAGGGCGGGCGAGACCGGCGACCGGCCCGGGTCGTCCACCCCCGCGTGACGGGGCGCCCCCGTGACGCTCAGGCCCAGCGGCGCTGCAGGGACGCGGCGGTGACCGGATCTGCGGGGAAGAACGACTCGATGGCCAGCTCCTCGACGGTGATGTCGCGGGCGGTGCCGAACGTCGCCACCGTGCTGAAGAAGGTCAGCTCGCCGCCGTCGGTGGCCAGCACCAGAGGGACGAACAGACGACCGGCGGTGTCGTCGGGCACCTCGGAGCCCGCGACGCCCGGGTAGCTGCACAGCTCGTCATGTAGAGCGACCAGCTGCGGATCGGCGTACGCATCGGCCTCGCGCCGCAGGCGGTCGACGAGGTGGGCGGCCCACTCGGTGAAGTTGACGATCCGGCGGGCCAGACCCTCCGGGTGCAGGCTGACCCGCAGGGCGTTGACCGGCGGGGCCAGCAGGTGGTCGGCCACGCCCTCGCTGAGCACCGCGAGCGCCGACGCGTTGGCCGTGACGAGATCCCACCCGCGGTTCACGACGATGGCGGGGAACGGCTGGTGACCGGCCAGGATGGTGTCGAGCGCGTCGCGCACCGGAGCCATCTCGTCGTCGTCGAGCGCGCTCTGCCGGAACGTCGGCGCGTACCCGGCGGCCAGCAGCAGCGCGTTGCGCTCGCGCAACGGCACGTCGAGGTGCTCGGCCAGGTGCAGCACCAGCTCGCGGCTGGGCTTGGACCGGCCGGTCTCGACGAAGCTCAGATGGCGCGCCGACACGGCCGCCTCGCTGGCCAGGGCGAGCTGGCTCAGGCGCCGGCGCTGGCGCCAGCCGCGGAGCAGATCGCCCACCCCGGGCCCGCCGGATGCCGTGGTCATCGTCGTCGCCACGGGGCGACCCTAGCGACGGGCGATCGTGGTGGCGCTTACCCATCGGGTAATCGCCACGCTGAGGCCCGGCGCCGATCGTGGATGCCATGACCCACTCCACCACCGACACCACGACCGGCACCGCAGACCACACGGCGACGGTCGACGCCTACATCGCCATGCTCAACGAGACCGACCCGCAGCGCCGGGCCTCACTCGCCGAGGTGGCCTGGACCGAGGACGGCAGCTACGTCGACCCGCTGCTCGAGGCACGCGGCCACGCCGGGCTGAGCGACATGGCCGCCGGGGTGCACGCCCAGTTCCCCGGGCAGCGCTTCGTGCGCACGACGGGCATCGACGCCCATCACGGCCTCGTCCGCTTCGGGTGGGAACTCGGCGACGGCGAGGGCACCGTCACCGTCGCCGGCATCGATGTCGGCGTCATCGCTCCCGACGGCCGGCTCAGCCACATCGCCGGGTTCTTCGGCCCGCTCCCCGAGCGGGACGCCGCCTGACCCTCCTTCCCGTGCGGCGCCGACCGCCGGCGGCGGTCGGCGCTCGCGGGCGGCAGTCCGCTGCCGAGGCCCGGGAGCCGCGGCACCGACGCACTGCGGCGGCAGACCTCGAGCTTGCGTGAACTCGATGATCTCGCCGCTACCCTCGCCACGCATGGAGCACGACCTGACGATCGGCGCCGTGGCCGAACGCACCGGGGTGGCCCCGTCCGCGCTGCGCTACTACGAGGCCGAGGGCCTGATCACCTCGACGCGCAGCGCCGGCAACCAGCGTCGCTACCACCGCGAGGTGCT
>JAFGPU010000055.1 GCA_016936035.1 Acidimicrobiales bacterium | reverse complement strand
GGCGACGTCACGGTCGCCGGCCGGCCGATGAGCCCCGACGCCATCGGCGCCAAGGCGGCCGTGGGCCTCGTGCCCCAGGACGTCGCTCTCTACGAGGACCTGTCCGCCCAGGAGAACCTGGTCTTCTTCGGGCGGCTGCAGGGGCTGGGACGCACCGAGCTCGCCGCCCGGGTGGCCGAGGTGCTCGAGCTCGTCGGTCTGGCCGACCGGGCCCGCGACCGCGTCGGCGACTACTCGGGCGGCATGAAGCGGCGGGTCAACATCGCCGCCGGGCTGCTGCATCGGCCCGAGCTGCTGGTCCTGGACGAGCCCACGGTCGGCGTCGACCCCCAGAGCCGCAACGCCATCCTCGAGAGCGTCGAGACGCTGGGTGGCGAGGGCCTGTCGGTCCTCTACACGACGCACTACATGGAGGAAGCCGAGCGCCTGTGCGACCACATCGGCATCCTCGACGAGGGCCGCCTCATCGCCGAGGGCACCCGGCGCGAGCTGATCGCCCGCCTCGGCGTCGGCGACCGCGTCGACGTCAGCGGCACCGGCGACCTCACCGCGCTCGTCGACGCCTGCGCCGACCTGCCGGGCACGCGGGGGGTCGACCGTCGGGACGGCGGCGTGGTCGTGCGGGTGGCCGACGGCGGCACGGCGCTCGCCGGCATCGTGGCCGCCGCCGAGCGCACCGGCGTGGCGATCACGGGCGTCGAGCTGGTGGAGCCCGACCTCGAGGACGTGTTCCTGGGCCTCACCGGCAAGGCCCTCCGGGACTGAGCGGCGTGGCCGCCGTCCACATGAGCCAGGCCCGCGCCGCGCTGCTGGTGGCCGGCACCGACCTGCGCCGCCGGCTGCGCAACCGCTCGTTCGTCATCCAGGCGATCGTGGGCCCGATCGTGCTCGCCGCCATCATCAGCCTGGCCTTCGGGAGCGGCGACGGGTTCTCGGCCACCATCGGGGTCGTCGACGGCGACGGGTCGCCGATGGCGGCGGCCTTCGTCACCGGCGTCACCGCGGCGGACGCGGGCGACCTCGAGTTCGTCGCGGTCGACTCGGCCGGCGAGGCACGCGCCGGCGTCGCCGCGGGCGACCTGAGCGCCGCCATCGTGGTGCCCGACGGGTTCGCGGCGTCGTTGCAGACCGAGGCCCCCGGCGACCTCGACGTCATCATCTCGGCCGACAACGCGGTGTCGGCGGAGGTCGCCCGCGCCGTGGCGACGGGTCTCACCGACCGGGCCAACGCGGCCCGGCTGACGGCCGCCACCACCGCCGCCGGCGGCGGGCAGGTGCCGGGCCCGGACGTGCTGGCGGCCGTGGAGCTGCCCGTCCAGGTCGACACGACGAGCAGCGGCGGCGACGTCTCGCCCGCCGCCTACTTCGGCCCGGCGATGGGCCTGCTGTTCCTGTTCCTGTCGATGGGCGCCGTCGCCCGCGACCTGTTGAACGAGCGGCGCATCGGGCTGCTGGACCGGCTGCGCGCCGGACCGGTGCGCGACGCCACCATCCTGGCCGGCAAGGCCTTGAGCGTGCTCGCCGTCGGCGTCTCCAGCCTGCTCGTGATCTGGGCGGTGACCAGCCTGGCCCTGGGCGCCGACTGGGGCGACCCGGTCGGGGTGGTGCTACTGATCGCCGCGACCGCCGTGGCCGTGGCCGGCACCGCCGGGCTGATCGCCGGCCTGGCCCGCACCGAGCAGTCGGCCGACACCCTCGCCACCGTGGCGGCTTTCGTGTTCGCGATCATCGGCGGCGCCTTCATCCCGCCGGGCGAGCTGCCCGAGGTCCTGCAGCGCCTGTCCCTGCTGACCCCCACCGGCTGGGCGTTGCGCGGGTTCGCCGAGCTGTCGGCGGGCGGCGGTGGTCCCGCCGACGTCGTCGCCCCGGTGATCGCGCTGCTCGCCTGGGGCCTCGGTGCCGGGCTGCTGGCGGCGCGGCTCCTGCCCCGCCGGCTGGGGGCGGGATGACGGCCTCCTCCGGCGCGTCCGGCGCCTCCCGTGCGACCCCGGCGACCGGCGGGGCCTCCGCCGCCCGGGCGATCGCCACGATCGCCGCCAACGAGCTGCGGCGCACCGCCCGCGACCGCACGGCGATGATCTTCATCGTCGTGCTGCCCGTCATGATCATCGTGCTGATCGGCACGACGTTCGGCGACATGGAGGGCTTCGACGTCGGCGTGATCGACCGCGACGGCACCACCGCCTCGCACGACCTGGTGGCGACCCTCGACAGCCGTGACGGGCTCAGCCTCGAGCGGTTCGACTCGATCGACGCCCTGCGACGCGAGGTGCGCACCGGCGCCGTCGCCGCCGGCATCGTCGTGCCCGGCGGCTACGGCGACGCCCTCGACCGGGGCGGGGATGCCACCGTCGAGCTGATCGCCGACCCCACGTCGTCCACCGCCGCCGCCGTGCAGGCGTCGGTGCGCGCCGCGGTCGGCGACGCGGCGGTGCAGATGGCCGCCGTCCGCGGCGCCACCGACGCCGGAGGCCTCGACCCCGCCACGGCCGAGCGCCAGGCGGCGGCGCTCGCCGAGGACCTCCCCCGCGCCGGCGTGCGCTCGCAGCCCGTCGACGAGGGCGACACACCGGAGCTGGGCAGCTTCGACTACACGGCGCCGTCGAACCTGGTGCTGTTCACCTTCGTCAACACGGTCGTGGTGGGTTCGATCATCGCCCTCGAGCGCAAGCAGGGCATCACCCGCCGCCTGCTCGCCACCCCCCACGGCACGGGCACGATCCTGGCCGGCATCGGCACGGCCAAGCTGCTGTTCGCCCTGCTGCAGTCGACGCTCATCGTCGTGATCGCCGCCGTGTTCTTCGACGTCGGGTGGGGCGACCCGCTGGGGGCGGTCCTGCTGGTCGTCACGTTCGCCCTCGTGGCGACCGCGGTGGGCCTGCTCGTCGGGGCCGTGGTCAGCGACCCGGAACAGGCCCAGGCGGCCGCGGTGCCCATCGCCATCGGCCTGGCGATGCTCGGCGGGTGCATGTGGCCGCTCGAGATCGTGCCGCCGGTGATGCGCACCATCGGCCACGTCGCGCCGCACGCGTGGGCGATGGACGGCTGGATCGCCCTCGTGTTCGAGGGTGAGCCCGCCGGCGCCATCGCGACCGAGCTGGCGGTGCTCGCCGCCTACGCCGCCGTGCTCGG
>JAFGPU010000391.1 GCA_016936035.1 Acidimicrobiales bacterium | reverse complement strand
CGGGCGCACGGCGCCGCGGCGCCGGCCCGCCGGCGGGGCGCCGGCGGCGCCCGGCTCGCACCCCGACGTCGCGCTGGGTGCCGCCGCCGCCGGCGAGGCCCGGGCGGAGCTGTTGGGCGAGTTCCTCGCCGGGGTCGGCGACGGCTCGCTGTCGCTCGCCGACCGGATCACGCTGGTCGACCAGGCGCTCGTGATGATCGAGCAGTGCTACGTCCACCTCGCCCTCAAGCAGGCCATGCACGCGGTCGACCCGGTGCAGCGGCTGCGGCTGCTGCGCGATCGCCTGGCGTCGCTCACGGACGAGGCCCGCGGCCCCGAGGTGGCCTTCCACCGCGAGCTGGCGGCCATCTTCGCCTCGGTGCGCGATCTGCACACCAACTACCTGCTGCCCGCGCCGTTCCGGGGGCGGACGGCGTTCCTGCCGTTCCTGGTCGAGCGCTACCACGACCCGGACGACGGCGGCGAGCACTTCATCGTCACCAAGGTCGCGGCGGGCATGGCGCACCCCACCTTCGTGCCCGAGGTCGAGGTGCTGCACTGGAACGGCACGCCGGTGCGGCGCGCGGTCGAGGCCAATGCCCGCCTCCAGGCGGGCAGCAACACCGAGGCCAGCTTCGCCCGGGGGCTCGATGCCCTGACGATCCGGCCGATGGTCCGGTCGTTGCCCCCCGACGAGGACTGGGTCGTGGTGACGTACCGGGGCCTCGACGGGATCGAGCGCGACATCCGGCTCGACTGGCAGGTGGCCGCGGCCGGGGTGGACGGGGGCGGTACCGGGCTCGCCGCGGGCCGGGCGGGCCGGGCGGGCCGGGCGGGCCGGGCGGGTCGGGCCGGCGGGCCGGAGGTGGATCGGCTCGCCGCCCAGGGACTCGACATCGAGGTGCTGGCGGTCAACGAGGCGAAGAAGCAGATGTTCGCCACGCGCGCCGTCGCGGCCGCGGCCGACATCGCGTCGGCGGACCTGGCCGTCGACCGGGTGGCGGTCGGCGCCGAGGACGTGGCGACCAGCATGCCCACGGTGCTGCGCGCCCGGCCGGTGACGACACCGTCGGGCGCCTTCGGGCACATCCGCATCTTCACCTTCGGCGTCGACGACGCGGATGCCTTCGTCGCCGAGTTCGTCCGCCTCGCCGAGCAGCTGCCGCCCGACGGCCTCGTCGTCGACGTGCGCGGCAACGGTGGTGGCCTCATCTACGCGGCCGAGCGCCTTCTCCAGGTGCTGACCCCCCGGCGCATCGCTCCGGAGCCCACCCAGATGACCACCACGTCTCTCATGCTCGACCTGTGCCGGCGGCACGACCCGTCGCCGCTCGATCCCACCTTCGACCTGGCGCCCTGGGTGCCGTCGCTGCGCCAGGCCGTGGCCACCGGGGCCCAGTACTCCAACGCCTACGCCATCACCACCGAGGCGTCCGCCAACGCCGTCGGCCAGCGCTACCACGGTCCGGTGGTGCTCGTGACCGACGCGCTCTGCTACAGCGCCACGGACATCTTCGCCGCCGGCTTCCAGGACCACGCCATCGGCCCCGTGCTGGGCGTCGACGGCAACACCGGGGCCGGGGGCGCCAACGTCTGGACCCACGACCTGTTCAAGCTGCTGCTCGACTCGCCCGCCGACGACGGCCGCACGGCCAACCCGTTCGTCGACCTGCCGGCCGGCGCCGGGTTCCGGGCCTCGGTGCGGCGCACCTTGCGGGTGGGTGCGGAGCGGGGTGGCACGCCGGTGGAGGACCTGGGCGTGGTGCCCGACGAGCGCCATCTCCTCACCCGCACGGACGTCACCGGAGCGAACGACGACCTGCTCGCCCACGCCGGCGCTCTGCTGGCGGCCCAGCCGTCGTACACGCTGGCGCTCGCCGAGCCGCCGACGGCCCGGTCCAACGGCAAGGTGCGGCTGCGCCTCACCACCCGGGGCCTCGACCGCGTCGACGTGGCCTTCGACGGGCGGCCGGTGGCGTCGGTCGACGTGAGCGACCGGACGTCCACCCACACCCTGACACCGCCCTCGGCATCGCCCGAGCAGGTCGACCTGACGGGGTGGTCGGGGGACGAGGTGGTGGCCCGCCGCCGCGAGCCGTTGTGACGACGGCGGCTGCGCCGCGGCTGCGTGCACGCGGCCGGGAACGGGGCCGGCCGACCCCTTGCCCCGAGCCGATGCGGGCGCGACGCCGGTCAGCCGGCGTCGGACAGCGGGGCCTGAGCAGCGTCCTTGGCCGAGATCTGCGACGGGTCGGACGTGTCGACCGGCAGCGGCCAGTCGATGCCGAGGGCCGGGTCGAGCGGGTTGACGGCCGTGCCGGCCATGCCGGGCACCCACTCGTGGTCGAAGCAGTAGACGTACTGGGTGGGCTCGTCGCTCACCGACTGGAAGCCGTTACCGACGCCGTTGGGCACCAGCACCTGGGTGCCCTTGGTGAGCCACACGGTCTCGACCGTGCCGAAGGTGGGTGACCCCGTGCGGGTGTCGACGTAGGCACCGAATGCCTCGCCGGCCACGACGGCGACCAGCTTGTACATGTCCTCGGCGTGCAGCCCCCGCAGCGCCCCCTTGCGGGTCTCGGTGACGTTGACCTGCAACCACGGCCCCAGCGACGGCAGCCCGGCGTCGCGGAACGCGGACTCGCGGTAGAACTCCCGGACGGTGCCGCGCTCGTCGGTCACCTCCTTCATGGAGATGAGCCACAGGTCGGCGATGGCGGTGCGTTCGACGGAGAACTCGCGGATGTCCGGCACGCGCCCAAGTATGGAGCCCGCGCCCCGTCCGTGTCGGTTCCGACCCCGGGCCCGGCTCCCGTGCCCGACCCCCGGGGGCCGTCGGCCGACGACCCGCCGGCATGGCCAGGGCACTAGGGTGCAGCCCGCTGCGCGCGCACAGGTCGCGCAGCGCGGGCATGGCGGACTGCGCCCGGCCGGGGCCTGCCGGGCAGTGACGGAAGCGCGAGGTCGTGATGGCTGGATCCATGCACTGGTTCTCTGTCAGGACCATCGTCCACAAGCCCGCCGAGGGGGTGTTCGAGGAGCGCATCACCTTGTGGCGGCGCGCCGACGCCGACCGGGCCGCCGACGCCGCGCTGGCCGAGAGCGCCGAGTACGCGGCCGACGTGGGTGGCGTCGACTGCGGCCTCGCCCAGGTGTACGAGCCCTACGGCGACGTGGTCGGCGGCCTGCGGTCGCCGGCCGACGGATGCGAGATCTTCTCGCTGGTCCGGCGCAGCGACCAGTCACCGAACGACTACCTCGACTCGTTCTTCGACACCGGCCTCGAGCAGCAGAACTCGATCTGAGCGCCGTCGGGGGGCGACCGAGCCGTCGCCACCGGAACCGCGACCCCTGGAAAGCCCGGCTCCCGGGAGGTTGACTGGACGGCGGCGGGCTTCTCCCCAGGAGGTCCAGATGACCGTCGCCAAGACGATCGAGATCAGCGCCGAGTCGACCACCGGCTTCGACGACGCCGTGAAGACCGGCATCGCCAAGGCCGGCGAGACCGTCCACAACATCGACGGGGCGTGGATCAAGGAGATGAAGGTCCTGGTCGCCGAGGGTGCGGTCACCGCCTACCGCGTGCACATGCAGGTGACGTTCACGCTCGACTGACCGGCGCCCTACCCGGTCGGGTCCGCCGGCCAGGCGTGCTTGGGGTAACGGCCCGCCATGTCCTTGCGGACGTCGTGCCACGACCCGGCCCAGAACCCGGCGAGGTCGCTGGTGACCTGCACCGGCCTGTCCGCAGGCGACAGCAGGTGCAGCGTCACCGGCACCCGCCCGCCGGCGACGGTGGGCGTCTCCGTCACTCCGAACATCTGCTGCACGCGCACCGCGAGCACCGGGGGGTCGCCGGGGGCGCCACCGCCGTAGGAGAGCCGCACCGTGCGCCCGTCGCGCACCGTCACGGTCTCCGGCGCCAGCCGGTCGAGGTCGGCGACGAGCTCGTACGGCACCATGCCGCGCAGCAGCCGCGCCATGTCGAGCCGGTCGAGGTCGGCGCGCCCGGTCGCCCCGTCCAACAGCGGTGCGAGCCAGTCGTCGAGCGTGCGGCGGAGCGCCGCGTCGGACAGGTCCGGCCACGGCTCGCCGAGCCGCTCCCGCAGGAAGGTGACCCGTGCCTGCAGCGCCCGTGCGGCCTCGGTCCAGGGCAGGGCCGCCAGCCCGGTGGCGCGCACGCGGTCGACGAGCGCGGTGGTCGCGGGGAGCCCGGGGCCGGGCCGCCGCTCGACGGTGCCGAGGCGCAGCCGTCCGAGCCGGCGCTCGACGCGGGCCACCAGGTCGTCACGGGTGTCGTCCCAGACCAGCCGGGCGTGCTCGACGACCTGGTCGCCGGCGATCTCGTCGAGCTGCCCCGCGTCGAGTGGTGCGGCCAGGCGGATGCGCCCCTTGCTGCGTCGCCCGTCGACCTCGGCCACGGCCAGCAGCTGCTCGTGGGCCAGGGGGTCGGACGCCGCCAGCCAGCCCTCGGTGCCGGCACGCAGCACGTAGCGCCCCGTCCCCCCGCGCGCCTGGGCGATGCGGTCCGGGTAGGCCGTCGCGAGCAGCCGCCCGGCCTCGGTGGGGTCGGCGGCCCCGGCGACGACGCCGATGCGCCGGGCCAGGTCGTGGGCCCGGTCGCGCGCCCGGCGGAGCGCTCGGCCGTCGGCCTGGGGGTGCTGGTGCGTCGGGTCGTCGAGCAGCGCCAGGCGCAGGCCCACGTCGGTGGGCAGCTCGTCGGGGCGGCCCCGGAGGACGTCGCGGTCCTCGAGCAGCGCGGCGAGCAGGCAGCCGAGCCACGCCTGCCCGACGTCTCGACCGGTGAGCACCATGCGGGCCAGGCGCGGATGCAGCGGCAGCGCCACCATCTCGCGGCCGGCGTCGGTGGGCAGCAGCGCCGCGCCGCCCTCGACCTGGTCGAAGGGCGTGAGCGCGCCCAGCTCGACGAGCAGGCGGCGGGCCTCCTCCAACGCCCGTCGCGGCGGAGGGTCGAGGAACGGGAGGTCGTCGACGTCGGTGCCCCACACCGCGAGCTCGAGCGCGAGCCCTGCCAGGTCGGCCTGGAGGATCTCCGGCTCCGTGAACCGCCGGCGTCCGGCGTGCTCGACCTTCGACCACAGGCGCACCGCCACCCCGGGGCCCAGGCGGCCCGCGCGGCCGGCGCGCTGGTCGGCCGACGCCCGCGAGGCGGGCACGGTCTCGAGCCGGGTGAGCCCGGTGGTGGCGTCGAAGACCGGTCGGCGGGCGAGGCCGCCGTCCACCACGATCGACACCCCCTCGACGGTCAGGCTGGTCTCGGCGATGTCGGTGGCGAGCACCACCTTGCGCCGGCCGGGCAGGCCGGGAGCGAGCGCGGCGTCCTGCTCGCCGGCCGCCAACGCCCCGTACAGCAGGTGGACGTCGACGTCGGCGGACTCGGGCAGCGCGGCGGCGAGTTGCTCGGCGGTGCGGTTGATCTCGCCGGCGCCGGGCAGGAACACGAGGACGTCGCCGCCGGGTTCGGTGCGCAGCGCCGAGCGCACGGCCGAGGTCGCCGCGGCCTCGATGTGCTCGCGAGGCCGCCGGGGCGCCCACCGGATGTCGACGTCGTGGGCACGGCTCTCGCTGGTGACGACCGGTGCCGGCCCCCGCTCGTCGTCGCCGAGCAGGGCGGCGATCCGGTCACCGTCGAGGGTGGCGGACATGACGAGCAGGCGCAGGTCCGGCCGTAGGTGGCGGCGGGCGTCGATCGCCAGGGCCAGACCGAGGTCGGCCTGGAGGCTCCGCTCGTGGAACTCGTCGAAGACGACCAGGCCGACGCCGTCCAGCGCCGGGTCGCGCTGCAGGCGGCGGGTGAGGATGCCCTCGGTGACCACCTCGATGCGGGTGGCAGGGCCCACCTGCCGGTCGTCGCGGGTGCGGTAGCCGACGGTCTCGCCCACCCGCTCGCGCCGGAGGGCCGCCATGCGCCGGGCCGCGGCCCGTGTCGCCAGGCGGCGCGGCTCCAGCATGACGATGCGCCGGCCGTGCGCCGGGCCGCCGAGCCACGGCGCGTCGAGCAGTGCCGGTGGCACCGCGGTCGTCTTGCCGGCGCCGGGGGGCGCCTGGAGCACGGCGACGCCGCGCTCGTCCAGCGCGGCGCGCAGCTCGTCGAGGCAGGCGACGACGGGCAGCATCAGGGGTGCTGGGCCAGAGGCTGCGTGGCGGGCATCAGGTCACGCTACGGCCTCGGTCGGCGGGTGACGGAGAGCTTCGCGCAGCTTTCCCGGGGTGCGCGGAATAGGGGCGGCGGCCGGCGGGTTGCACGCACCGGCCGACCGCTCGCCGTCGCCGGCGCCTCCCCCTGCCGGTGACGGCGGCGGTACCGCCGCCCGCCTCGCGGGTCGCAGCGATCCCTGGCGAGAGTGCCGGCTCGAGCGGTCGCCCCGCCCGTCCTCGCGGGTCGCGGCGCTGGTGGTTCATCGACGGTCGGCGCCGCGCTCGCTGTCGCCGGGCTCCCGTTCGGCGCGCGCCGGGGTGGGTGTGCCGGCGAGACCGCCGGCCCACACGACCAGCGCGGCCGCGCCGGCGGGCAGGCCGAGCGCCAGCGCCGTGACGGCCCGGTCGAGCGCGAAGGGCACGTCGGTGGGCAGGACGGGCGTCCACAGCACGTCCGCCCGCAGCACCGCCCAACCGAGCGTCGCCGCCGCGGCGGCGAGCGTGGCGGTGGCCGCCGCGGGCCGGCCCCGCAGTGCCACACCGGCCAGCGCGGCGACCACTCCCACGAGCGGCACGGCGACGAGCAGGGGATCGGCACCTGCGCCTGCGGGCGCGGCCGACCACTCGGCCCAGCCGATCCCGAGCGCCGCCGTCGCTGCCACCAGCACCGCCAGCCCCGCCGTCGGCTGCGGTCGTCGCCGCCCGAGGGCCACGACGGCGGCGAGGCCGCCGACCGCCAGGGCGAACCACGGCAGCGGGCTGGTCGGCTCGGCCAGCACGAGCTCGCCGCGCACCTCGACGGCGGTGCCGTCGACGGTCATCGGCACCGCCCACTCCTGCACGAGGTCGCCCGGCTCCGCACCGGGTGGCCTGCTCGCGCCCATCCAGTGGATGCGGTGGTCGTGCCAGGCGTAGGTGCCGCCCGACGCCACGGTCTCCCACTCGGGGTCGGCCTCGTTGTCGGCATCGGCGGGCAGTTCGACGCCGCCCTGGCGATCCTCGTTGAGGTAGGTGGCCTCGGATCGGCGGTTGCGTTCGACGGTCCCGTCCGGCCGGAAGCGGAGGTACGGCTCGTCGCCGTACCCGCTGACCAGCACCTCGCGCCCGACGTCGACGCGCAGCTCGAGGAACGCGTCGCCGCCGACGACCTGAGCCTCGACGCCGTCCGTGGTGGGATCGACGGCGGTGACGGTCGACCGGTAGTCGGTGGGGGCGGGCGGATCGGCGGCGGCGGGTCGGGCGCCGGCCAGCAGGGAGGCGACGACGGTCAGGGCGAGCGTCGCCGTGCGGGCGCGCCCGCGAGGCACAACGGGTCGGGCGCCGGAGGGGCGCACCCGAAGCTAGGCCTCGGGACGGTCGGCGACCGCGGCCTCGCCGTCGGCCGGGGCGTCGCCGCCGGTCGCAGCGGATCTGGCGCCGGCCGAAGCGGGGTCGGTGCTGCGAGCGCCGTCGCCGTCGCCCCCGCCTGCGCCGCTCTCGGTGGCGCCGGACGCTGCGCCCGCCGCGGACGCGTCGTGCGGCGAGCCGGGGCCCCGGCGGCGGATGATGTTGACCGCGGTCGCCGCCCCGATGACCACGACCGCGGCGGCGGCCACGAGGAGGTAGACGGGCATGCCACCGTCGTCGGACCCGCTTGCTGCGGCCTGCTCGTCCCCGGAGCCGGAGCCG
>JAFGPU010000390.1 GCA_016936035.1 Acidimicrobiales bacterium | reverse complement strand
GTTCATCCTGCCCCGCACCTGGCGGCTGGGCGCCCAGGCCCTGCGCGTGCTGGTGCAGGCGGCGCCGCCGGGCCTCGACCTCGCCCGGCTCGAGTCCGAGCTGCGCAGCATCGACGGCGTGGTCGACGTGCACGACCTGCACGTGTGGACCCTCACCTCCGAGATGGACGTCGCCTCGGTGCACCTGATGGTGTGCGACGGCACCGACAGCCACGCGGTGCTCGACCGGGCGCGGCTGGTCATGCGGGACAGCCACGGCATCGACCACGCCACGCTGCAGGTCGAGCCCGACACCCACGAGGGGTGCGACGAGCTTGCGTGGTGAGCGCCGCACGTCGCGTGGCAACTGTCACGTTGCCACGGCGAGCGTCTCCGTTTAGGACTGGTTACCGCCGGTAAGGCGACGGGTGGGCCGTCCGCAGCGAAGGGGAGGATCACATGGCACAGGCCACGGTGACGCGCCGCGTCGAGAAGCTCAACAACGCGTCGAGTGCTCGCGTCGTCGAGCCCGATCAGGACCTACCGGGCAAGCTCGGCGACGGGCAGCTGCTGCCCGACGAGATCCTGCTGCCGACCGTCGGCATCGACGACGGCATCCTCAGCCCCGAGCAGACCGTGACGCTCAGCCGGCAGGCACTGGCGTCGATCACCACCGCCGGACTGCAGTTCGAGGCCATCCTCATCGCGGGCTTCGGCCTGCAGATCGCCGGCGCCCCCGACTACACCGACCCCCGCGTGACGTACCTGCTGCACGAGATGGGCGAGGAGACCCGCCACTCGCGCCTCTTCGCCCGGATGCTCGCGCAGCTCGAGCCGCCGGCTCCCAACCCCATCGACAACTGGCTGGTCGACAACGTGGCCAACACCGTCATCCACCAGATCGTGCACAACCCGGCCCTGCTGTACACGATGGTGATCGCGGGCGAGGAGATCCCCGACCTGCTGCAGAAGCGGGCCGCCGACCACCCCGACACCGACCCCTTCGTGCGAGCGGTCAACCGCTACCACCGCCAGGAGGAGGCGCGTCACCTCGCGTTCGCCCGCATGATGCTGCCCGAGGTGTGGGAGCGGGCCAGCGTCATCGACAAGTCGCTCGTGCGCTTCCTCGCCCCCACGTTCATCCGCGAGATGTACGAGAACCTGATCCACGCGGGGGTGTTCGGCGCCGTCGGGCTGCCCGCCGTCACCGCCTGGCGCGCGGCCCGCAACCACCCCGGCCGGGTGCAGGTGCGGCTCGACGCCACGCGCCCGGTGCTGAACGCCCTCATCGACGCCGGGGTCCTCGAGCGGGGCAAGGTGCCGACGGCATGGCGCGGCCTGTGCGCCGTCGATCCCGACGGCCACCCGGTCACGCGATAGCGCGCAGCACGATCTCGGTGTCCTCGGTGGGAGGGACGCCGAGGTCGTCGAGCTGTTGCATGCACGTGTCCATGGCGCGGCGTGCCGCGGCCCGGTCGCCCCGGGCGAGGTGGGCGGCCACGGTGAGGCGGTGCGCGCCCTCGGACCAGGGCTCGGCCTCGAGCGCGCGGGCCGCCAGCCGCAGCGCCTCGTCGGGGTCGCCGCCGGCGAGCGTCAGCTCGCCGGCCCGAAGGGCGGCGGCCACGAAGCGGGCGGTCAACCGGTCGCGGTGGGGAAGGGCCCACTCCTCGTACCCGGCGTCGGCCAGGTAGGGCCCGCGGTACAGCCGCAGCGCCCGCCGGTACATGTCGAGCCCCGCCGAGGGCTCTC
The DNA here is from genome assembly GCA_016936035.1 of Acidimicrobiales bacterium. Taxonomy (GTDB): domain Bacteria; phylum Actinomycetota; class Acidimicrobiia; order Acidimicrobiales; family VFJN01; genus ZC4RG19. The sequence continues at coordinate 6,992 of JAFGPU010000390.1, read as the reverse complement.
CCAGCCGCTCGGAGTCGGCGGCCCGGTCGAGCAGCTCCTCGAACGTCCACGCGTCGACGTCGAGCCAGCCCTGCGAGCGCAACCGCAGCGTGGTGCCCTCGCTGCGGACGAAGAACGACGGCGCCCCCTCCGGCCGGTCGGGCTCGAGCACGGCGAGCAGGTACGACAACGTGACCCGCAGGTTGCGCAGCGCGCCTGAGGTGTCGAGGTCGGGCCACAGGGCGCCGGCCAGCTCCTCGCGGGTGCCGCCGCCCCTGGCCATGAGCACCAGCAGCAGCGCGCGCACCCGTTCACGCCGCCAGTGGGGGTGGTCGACGCCGCGCCCGGCCCGGCGCAGCGTCGTGGGGCCCAGGACGCCCAGCTCGAGCGGGGCCGACGGCTCGGGCGGGAGGGCGTCGAGCAGCGTGCGGGCCCAGGTCAGCATCGGCTTGGGCGTTACGGACCGGTCGGCGATGCGGCGCAGCGTGGCGCGCGCCACCGGGCCCGCGTCGGTCACCAGCCCCGGAGCGCCGTCGTGCCCGCCGGCGGCCGCGGCCGTCGCCAGCTCGACCGTCCACGCCGTCGGCAGGAACACGGGCGCGGCCGCCCACGCCTCGGCGTCGAGCGCGGCCGCCGGCGCCACGTCACCGTGCTCCCGCAGCGCCACGAGGGCCTCGGCCAGGTCGAGCGCGGGCAGGTAGCGGGGGCCGAGGTCGTCGGCCAGGAACTGCTCGCGGGTGCGGGGCAGCAGGACGTACAGCACCGGGAGGCGCCGGAGGTGCCCGTAGCGCTGCCGGCCCTCGGTGACCGTGCGGTCGCCGATCTGGCTGGCGAACAGGCGGGCGGCCTCGTCCTCGTCGCCGCGGCCCAGCGCGATGGCGGCCTCGGCCGCCCGCAGGGACGCCACCAGGGCGGGCCGGGGTGCCGGCCCGGCGTGCCCGCGGGCACGGGCCAGGTGGTGCTCGGCCTGGTCGAGCCTGGCGGCCAACCCGTGGCGTGACGCGGCCATCGCGTGCCCGAGGGCCCGGGTGTGGTCGTTGCCCGAGCGGGCCAGCTCGTCGAGCATGCGGTCGAGCGCCTCGTCCGCGGCGGCGAGGTCGCCGCAGTGCGAGAGCGCGTTGACGAGCAGCATGCTCAACGCGCCGCGCAGCACCGGGCCGGCGGCCGCGACGGCGACCTCGACGTTGCGCCGCGCCGCCTCGGGGAAGCCCAGGGCCAGCTCGGCCGACGCTCGCAGCCACGCCACCGGAGCGCGCCAGTACGGCGCCAGGTCGGCCGGGTCGAGGGCGTCGAGAGCAGCGAGCACCGCCCGGGCGTCGCCCTGGGTGTCGGCGGTCAACGCCTCGCCGATCGCCAGCAGGCCCTTGGCCTCGGGCAGGGCCGAGAGCCGCTCGGCGTAGCGCCCCAGGTCGGTGAACAGGTCGACGTCCTCGCGCCAGTGGGCGCACAGCGCCAGGTGCTCGACCGCGGCCAGCAGCCCGGCGTCGTCGTCGGCCTGCGCGAAGCGCCGTGCCGCCGACGACAGCAGCTCGGTGGCCCGCTCGAGGTCCGAGGCCTCGAGGGCGATGCCGGCCACGAGCTCGCCCTCCGGCGACACCCGGACGGCCTCGGGCAGCCGGGCGTGCAGGCGCCCGAGACCCTCGGCCGAGGCGGTCAGGTCCTGCGCCCGGCACTCGGAGCGCAGCACGGCACGGAGATCGTCGTCGGCGCCCGCGGTGATCAGCAGGTCGACGGCCTGATGAAGGTCACGCCGGGCGAGCGCGACCCCTCCCCGCTGCTGGACCTGCCGGCGCTCGTCCGCCGGGAGCTCGCCCGTCAGCCGGTCGGCCCACACCGGGTGGATCGCGAACCAGCCGTGCGTGTCGCTGGAGACGAGGGGCAGGCGCGACATGACGGGTTCGATGGCGGTGCTGCCGTCGACCACGGCGTCGATCAGCGCCTGGTCGGCACCTCCGAGCGTCGCGACCGTGGCCGCCAGCCGGCGGTCGGGCTCGCTCAGCGCCGACAGGACCTCCTCGGTCAGGAAGTCGTCGACGCCCGCACCCACCGCCGCGGCACGGAGCTCGGCCAGGGCCGGCCAGCCCCCGAGGCCCGAGAGCCGCTCGACCGGGAAGTCCCGGAGGGCGGCGAACGCCGCCAGCTCGTCGTCGCCGAAGCTGAGCTCGTGCTCGCCCAGGCGCGCCACAGCACCCTGCGCCGTCAGCCGCGCGAGCGCCAGCGGCGGCTCGACGCGCCCGCTCATCACCAGGTGGCCGTTGGCGGGGAGGGCGTCGACGACGGCCTGGAGCAGGGCTGCCGCATCGGAGCGGGTGCCGATCTCGTGGACGTCGTCGAGGACGAGGCAGACCTGGCGGGGCGAGCGCTGCCACATCTCGTCCGCCAGGGCCGAACCCAGCTCGACGGCGTCGACCTCGCTGCGCTCCAGCTGGCGGTGCAGGTCGGCGCCGAGCGCCGTCGCCATGCCGGCGGCCAGGTGCGCCGCCACCTCGTCCCCGGGGCCGCAGCCGAGCCAGCAGTCGTCGCCGCGCGGCGCCAACGCGTTCTCGTCGAGAGCCTGCGCCAGCAGCGACGACTTGCCGAAGCCGGCGCCGGCCACGATGACGGTGACCGGGTGGTCCCACCGCCGCTGGAGCTGCCGGAGCAGATCGCTGCGCCTGACCAGCGGGCGGCTCGGCCGAGGCGGAGCGTAGCGGTAGGGCCGCGACACGATGCGTGAGCATAGTTGCGACCCCAGTGGGCTAACGCTCAGCTGACTCCCAGGTGGTGGGGTGCAGGTGGGCAGTCGTGTCACTCCGCGGCGGTGTGGCATGGCACGTCGGGTCGGCCAGGAGGGCGGAACCACCGGTCCTTGGCGGAGACCGGCCGGCGACGGCTCCTGCGACCCGACGGCCCCCAGCGAGCGGACCGTCGACGGGTGCGCACCTCTCCCCCGGTGATCGCCCGTCGACGCTCCGCGCCGCCGGCGACCGTCGTCAGCGCAGGGCGTCGCGCACCGCAGCCTCGAGCTGGTCGGTGCACAGCTCGTCGAGTCGCACGTACTCGGCCCCCATCGTGGCGGCGAGCTGCGACGCGAGGCCCTGGCGGCCGGCGCCCTCCTCGGCGTCGACGACCATCGCGTCGATCCCGGCGCCGGCGATCTCGCCGGCGACCGAGCGCGCGCGGTCGAGCGCGTTCTGGTTGCCGGTGGCCCGGCCGTCGGTGACCACCACGAACAGGGGCCGCCAACCGTCGGACGCGGCCCGCCGGGCGAGCGCGAGCCCTGCGGACAACCCGTCCGCCAGCGGTGTCACGCCGCCGGTGGCCAGCTCGGCCAGCCGGGCCCGCGCCATCTCGACGCTGGCGGTCGGTGGGAGCACGACCTCGGCGGCGTCACCCCGGAAGGTCACCATGGCGACGCGGTCACGACGCAGGTAGGCGTCGGAGAGCAGACCGAGCACGGTGCCCGTCGCGGCCTCGACCCGCCGGTGGGCGCCCGTCGAGCCGCTGGCGTCGACGGCGACGACGACGGTGCGCCCGACCGTGCGCGACCGGGGAGCCTCACGCGTGTCGTCGAGGCCCACTCCGGGGGCCGTGGCCGCCGGGCGGTCGCGCTCCGACGCAGGCCGGGCCGGCGCAGCCAGTGCGACGTCGCCGGTGCCGCCGCCGGGCGCCGCCCGGCCGTCCGCGGTGGCGCCGCTGCCCGGCGCCGGCGCCAGGTGGAGAGCGCCGGCCGGGATGGTGGCCACCGGCGTGGGCGCGCCGGCCGTCGCGGGACCCGTGGCCGCCGGACCGGCGAGCGAGGCGGTGTCGGCGGGTGCGGCCGGTCCTGGCGGGCCGGCCGGTGGTGGCGAGGGCGGCGGCGGTGCGGGCGGCGCGGTGGCGGACGACGGCGTCTCCCCGGCTGCCGTACGGGGCGGGGGAGCGCCGAAGGTGGCGCCCGACAGCGAGTGCCACGTCGCGCTCTCGGGGACGGTGCCCGGTGCGGCCGTCGCGGGCCCCGTCGCCGGCCAGGGCGCCGGACCGTCGTCCGCCGCCTGCTCGGTCGCAGCGGGGTCGGTGCCGGGCCCGCCGGGCCCGGCCGTCTCGTCGTCGGGTGGGCGCGTCTCGTCGTCGGGTGGGCGCGCCTCGTCGTCGGGTGTGCCCGCCTGGTCGGGTTCGCCCGCCTCGTCGTCGGGTGTGCCCGCCTGGTCGGGTGCACCTGCCTCGTCGTCAGGCTGTCCGCCGGCGGCCTCCTCGGCCGCCGCCGTCGTTCGTCCGGTCGCGGTGCCGGAGCCGGGGTCGTCGGGCTCGGTGGTCGCGGCCGGCTCGGTGCGGGCGTCGTCGCCCACCGGGCCGCCCTCGTCCGCAGCGACCGCGGGGGAGCCGTCGGTCGACGTGTCGTCAGCCGGGGTGTCGTGGGCGCCGGCGAGGTGGTCGCCGGGAGCGCCGCCGGTGCCGTCGGCGAGGTCGCCGCTCGGGACATCGACCCCGTCGGCCTCCGGACCACCGGTCGTCTCGGTCCCCGCCTCGGCGGTGGCCGGTGGCGCGACGTCGGAGCCGCGGTCGGCCTGCTGCGCCTCGTGCAGCGGTTCTCCCTCGGACGCCGATGCCGGTTCGGGGCCCGGCCCCTCGACGGGCGCCGGCTCCGGGCGGCGGTGGGCGTCGGCGAACGACTGGCGAGCGGTGTCGAGGGCCCGCTCGAGCTCGCTGGTGCTGAGCGTGGGCGGGTCGTAGGGCCGGCGGCGGCGACGGTGCCCGAGCGCGAACGACGCGACGCGCTCGACGTCGGCGGTGCTGGCGACCGAGCGTCCCTCCCACCCCGCGTACGCGGCGGCGGCTCGGCACAGCACGAGGTCGGCGCGCAGCCCCTGGGCGCCGACGCCGACCGCCAGCCGGCAGGCGAAGTCGACCACCGTGTCGGGCAGGTCGGCGGGCATCGAGGCGGCCAGGCGGGCACGGAGGACGATGTCGCCCTCGCTGCCGCCGACCCTGCCGCCGGCGTCGTGGGTGAGGCGCCGGCGCACGACCTCGGCCCGCTCGGCGGGATCGGTCGGCGCCGTGATCTCGACCGACAGCCCGAATCGGTCGAGCAGCTGCGGCCGCAGCTCGCCCTCCTCCGGGTTCATCGACCCGACCAGGACGAACCGGGCGGGGTGCGAGTGCGAGGCACCGTCGCGCTCGACCCTGTTCACACCGGACGCAGCGACGTCCAGCAGCATGTCGACCAGGTGGTCGGGCAGCAGGTTGACCTCGTCGACGTAGAGCACGCCGCCGTGCGCCTGGGCCAGCAGCCCGGGGCGGAACGGCGGCGCGCCGTCGCCGGGCGGCGCCGTGGCGTCGATGGTGCCGAGCACCCTGTCCTCGGTGGCGCCCAGCGGCAGCTCGACGAACGGGGCGCCGCCCGGCAGCATGCCGGCCAGGCCGCGCGCCAGGGTCGACTTGGCCGAGCCCTTGTCGCCCCGCAGCAGCACCCCGCCGATGCCGGGATCGACGGCCGCCAGGAGCAGGGCCAGGCGCGCCTCGCCCTGTCCGACCACCGCGCTGAACGGGAAGCGCCCCTGCGAGCTCATCGTCTTGCCTCGATCATGTCCGCTGTCTCTCCCAGCCGTCTGCCCGGGCCCCGCACCGACGGCGCGAGCGTCGGTCACGCCCGTGGGCTCCCAGCACGCCGCGCCGGCCTGCGTTCCCCGGGTCGCGCGCATTTGTAGTCGTGCGGGCGCTGCGCGTCGACCCGGCGCGCGGTGGGCACCCGTCGCCACCCGATGGGTGGCTGCGGTGCGGGATCGCCCGGGCGGTCGGTCGCCGGTCGCCGGTCGCGTCAGCGTCCGGACGCGAGGTACTCGTGCAGGGTGTCGGTCTCGGTCTGCAGCTCGTCGATGCGGGACTTGACGACGTCGCCGATGCTGACGATGCCGGCCAGCCGCGCACCGTCCATGACGGGGATGTGGCGGATGCGCCGGTCGGTCATCACGCGCATGAGCTCGTCGACCGTGGCCCGCGGCCCGCAGGTGGTCACCTCCGTGGACATCAACGTCGAGACCGGCCGGCTGAGGGCCGCGGCGGTCTCGGGCGCGGCATCGGCGAGGGCACGCACGATGTCGCGCTCGGACAGGATGCCGCCGAGCGCGGGGTGCTGATCGGCGGTGGCCGGGGGGCCGGGGCTGGTGACCACGAGCGCGCCGATGTTGTGCTCACGCAGCAGGACGATCGCGTCGGACACCGGAGCGTCCGCCGAGATCGTCGCGACCTGGGAGCCCTTGCGGTGGAGGATGTGCTCGATAAGCACGCGACCAACCTCCTCGTCGAGGTGCGCGTTCCGCACGCAACGGCCCCATCGTCCCATACTCGGCAGCCACGATGGCGGGCATGGCGACAGATTCCTTCGACGTGGCCCGAGCACGGGCCGACACCTCCGGATGCGACGACGTGGTGCACCTCGACCACGCAGGGTGCAGCCTGCCGCCGGACGTGGTGCTCGACGCCCAGATCGAGTGGCTGCGGGCCGAGGCGCGGACCGGCGGCTACGAGCTGGCGGCACGGCGGAGAGCCGACGGCGAGGCGACCTACGCCGAGGTGGCCGCTCTCGTCGGCGCGTCCGCGGACGAGATCGCGCTGGTCGAGAACGCCACCTTCGCGTGGCACCAGGCCTTCTGGTCGTTGGACCTGCGCCCCGGCGACCGCATCCTCACGAGCAACGCCGAGTACGCCTCGGGGTACATCAGCTTCCTCCAGGCTCGGCGCCGTCGGGGCGTGACGATCGAGGTCGTTCCCGACGACGAGTCCGGGCAGATGTCGGTCGACGCCCTCGCCCGCCTGCTCGACGACGGGCGCGGGCGGGTGGGTCTGGTCGCGCTCACCCACGTGCCCACGAACGGGGGCCTGGTCAACCCCGCCGAGGCGGTGGGGCGGCTCACCCGCGCCGCGGGCGTGCCCTACCTGCTCGACGCCTGCCAGTCGATCGGCCAGATGCCCGTGGACGTCGAGGCCATCGGCTGCGACCTTCTGTCCGCGACCGGCCGCAAGTTCCTGCGCGCGCCGCGGGGCACCGGCTTCCT
>JAFGPU010000389.1 GCA_016936035.1 Acidimicrobiales bacterium | reverse complement strand
GTACCCCGATCCCTTCGGCCGTCACGAGACGCGCTGGTGGGACGGCCAGCGCTGGACCGAGCACGTCGCCTCCCACGGCCGCCAGGCAGTCGACCCGCCCGAGGGCGGGGGGCACATCCCCACGGTCGAGCGCTCGACCAGCAAGGTCGTCGGCGACGTCCAGCGGGCGGGGGCCGCCGCGCCGGTCCAGGGCGGCGGCAGCCTGTTCACCGAGCCGATCCTGGTGGTCAACCAGAAGGCCAAGCTCATCGAGGTCAACAACGAGTACGCCATCTTCGACCAGCACGGCCGCCAGCTCGGTGCCGTCCGCCAGGTCGGCCAGAGCATGGCCAAGAAGGCCATCCGGGTGCTCACGTCCTACGACCAGTTCATGACCCACAAGCTCCAGGTCGTCGACGCTCACGGCAACGTGCTCATGGCGCTGACGCGCCCGGCGAAGGTGCTCAAGTCGCGGGTCATCGTGCAGGACCACATGGGCAACGAGACCGGCCAGATCGTCCAGCAGAACGCCATCGGCAAGATCCGGTTCGCCCTCGAGTCGGGCGGCCACACCTGGGGCTCGATCAACGCGGAGAACTGGCGGGCCTGGAACTTCAACATCCAGGACCACGCCGGCAACGAGATCGCCCGCATCACCAAGACGTGGGAGGGCCTCGCGAAGACGATGTTCACGACGGCCGACAACTACGTGGTGCAGATCCACCGCCCGCTCGAGGACCCGCTGCGCAGCCTGGTCGTCGCGGCGGCGCTCGGGGTCGACACCGCCCTCAAGCAGGACGCCCGCGGGTTCGGCTGAACCCGCAGCGTCCCTCCGGGCCCGCTCAGACCAGGTCGGCGATCAGCGCCGCGGCGCGGGCGGCGCCGTCGCTCGCCACCGGGCGGTAGTCGACGGTGCGGCCGACCTCGGCCGCGATGGCGGCCGCCAGCGCGTCGGGGTCGCTCGCCTCGTGATAGGTCATGCACCGCCCCGCGCGGTAGCGGTCGAGGCGGTGGCGCACGTGGAAGTTCTGTTCGAAGTGGTTGCGCAGCGGCACGTAGATGAACGGCCGCCGGTTCGCGGTCAGCTCCATGCAGGTGGTGAGGCCCCCCTGCACCACCGCCAGGTCGCAGGCGGCGAGGTGGCGGTGCAGGTCGGGCAGGTAGCCGACGATGCGAGCGCCCCGTCGCCGGGGGAGGCGTGCCGGGTCGATGCGCGGCCCGGCGACGATCACGAACCGCAGGCCGTCGACCTGCCGCCGGGCGAGCGGCACGGCGTCGAGCACGCGCCGCAGCAGCGGCTCGCCCACACCCGATCCGCCGACCGTCACGATGCACACCTGCTCGTGCGGGCGGTAGCCGAGCTCGATCCGCAGGGCCTCGCGGTCCGCGAGCGACGCGGGGTCGTGGCCGTTCACGTAGCCGGCGAACTCGAAGTTGTCCTCGGTCCACTGCCTGATCGGCGGCAGCCCCGGCCCGAGGTCGTCGGGGACGATGTCGTCGGGGTCGCCCACGAAGACCGAGCGGTCGCGCACCCGCCGCAGCCGGGCGCGGTGCTCGACCATCTCGGCGTTGTAGTCGGCGGCCAGCATCGCCTCGTGCTCGCCGCCCTCCGGCATGGGCAACCAGCCGACGAAGTCGGTCATCCACGCGAACGAGAAGCGCTTGAGCTCTGGGTTCTCGTGGAGGAAGTAGTCGACGTCCCAGGCCTCGTCGCCGATCACCAGGTCGTAGTGGTCGTCCTCGACCACGTCGCGGAACACGCCGAAGTTGTTGACGAGGATCTCGTCCATGCGCCGGATCGCCTGGAAGGCGTGCAGGTCGTGTTCGGCGGCCTCACCTTCGATGTGTGACGACTCGCTCGCGAGCCAGGCTGCGGCGGGGTGCACCGTCTCGCCGGCGCGCTCGAGGACCCGGGTCACCGGGTCCTGCGCCAGCCAGTCGATCTGGATGTCGGGGTGGTGCGCCCGCAGCTCGCCGGCGATGGCGAGGTCGCGGCGGGCGTGGCCGAGGCCGATCGGCGACGACAGGTACAGGGCCCGCTTGGGCCGGGCGAGCGACCGGGTCCACGACCGCCGGGGCGGGCGGCGGGGGTGGATCTCGTCGACGAAGTCCTTGATGAGCCCGTTGACGGCGACCGGGTGGCGCGCGTGGGGGCCGTGCCCGGCGCCGGGCAGCGACACGAACGATCCGCCGGTCAGCTCGGCGAGGCGCTCGCCCACGGCCGGGGGGCGGATGCGGTCCTCGTCGCCGTGGACCACCAGCACCGGGCACCGCACGCGCGCGCACACCGGCTCGAGGTCCTCGCAGACGACGCCGTCGAACCCCAGGCGGGCCGCCGTGGTGGCGACGAGCGTGTGCGGATCGGTCTCGCGGCCCCACCCGACGGTGTCCTCGATCTGCTTGGTCGAGTGGGGCTCGCTGAACATCTCGGCGAAGAAGAACCGCAGGAAGTCATCGTGGCCGCCGCCGAGCCAGTGGTGCCGGTTGTACTTGGCCCACCCGTCGGCCGTGTCGAGGCGCTCGCTCCAGATGAACTGCTCGCGCTCGGGGTGCGCGACGTCGAAGCCGCACGCGGGCGCGATCGCCAGCAGGCCGCGCACGCGGTCGGGATGGTCGGCCGCCACGTGCACGGCCCAGGGGGCCCCGGACGACAGCGTCACCAGCACCGCCTGGTCGGTGGAGGTGGCGTCGAGCACGGCCAGGGTGTCGGCTGCGAACTCGCCGTCGGTGTAGGCGGCGGCGCCCTCGGGGCGGGACGAGCGCCCGCACCCGCGGCCGTCGAAGGTGACCACCCGGAAGTGGCGGGCCAGGTAGGGCACCTGGGCCTTCCAGTGCCGGGAGTGGATGATCGACCAGGTCGGCATCAGCACCACGGTGGGCGCCGCGGGGTCGTCGCCGAAGACCTCGTAGGCCAGCTTCACCCCCTCGCGCTCGGCGTAGCCGTCGTGGTCCGGCAGTCGTGCCCGCATCGCCCTACCCCCGTCGTGTCGTCCCGCTCTCCGCTCGTGCTTCCTGGGCGCTGAGCCACCCGTCGATCATGTCCAGCAGCGCCTGGTGCCCGGAGTCGGCCCCGGAGAGCCGCTCGAGCATCATCCCCTGGTTGAAGGTGGCGACGAGCGCCACGATCGCGTCGGTCGGGTAGCGCTCGGGATCGACGCCGAGCTCGGCCAAGCCGGTGGCGAAGGCGGGTCGCAGCACCGCGACCCAGCGCTCGAGCACCGACGCGACCCGCTCCCGCATCTCGGCGTTGTCGAAGGCCATCGCCTGCAGCTCGAGCCAGATCTTCTGGTAGCCCGACTGGTAGTCGTCGACCATGTAGCGCATCGCCGTGCGCCACTTCTGCGCGAACGGCACCTCGGCGGCGTAGAGCTGCCGCTGCCGCTCGATGAGCTGGTCGGTGAACCGCTCGAGCGTCTGGAGGAACACCTCCTCCATCGACCCGAAGTAGTAGTGCACCAGGCCGTGGTTGACCCCCGCCCGCTCGGCCAGCCGGCGCACGGTGATGCCGGCGTAGCCCACCTCGACGAGCAGCGACTCGGCGGCGTCGAGCAGCGCCGTGGTCGCGTCCTGGCGGGCGGCGGTGGCCATCGGTCGCGATGCTAGGGCCGGGGGCCCTCACGGGCGGACCTCGAGCACCATGTTGAAGGGCGTCTCGGCCACCCGACGCACACGTCCGAAGCCGGCCTTGGCGGCCACCTGCCGCAGCCGCGCCTCGCCCGCCTGCGCGCCCAGGGCGGCGCCGACCTCCTGCGACAGCGAGTTGGGGGTGCACAGCAGCGTCGAGAAGGCGTAGTACGCGGCGCCGACCGGGTTGAGGTTGTCGTCCACCGCGTCGCCCGCCATGGGCTCGACGAGCAGGACCGTGCCGCCGTCGGCGAGGATCGAGCGCACGTGGGCCAGCGCCCCGACGGGATCGCCCATGTCGTGCAGGCAGTCGAAGAAGCACACCAGGTCGTACCTCCCGCTGACGTCCTTGCCGGCGGAGGTCTCGAAGCGCACGCGGTCGGCCAGGCCGGCCTCGACGGCCCGCCGGCGGGCCCCGTCGACCGAGGCCGGATGCACGTCGTAGCCGACGAAGGTGGTGCCCGGGAACGCCTCGGCCATCGCGAGCGTGGACGCACCGTGGCCGCACCCGATGTCGGCCACGGTCGCACCGCCCTGGGTCAGCTTGTCGACGACGCCGTCGAGCGCCGGCAGCCAGGTGCTGACGAGGT
>JAFGPU010000388.1 GCA_016936035.1 Acidimicrobiales bacterium | reverse complement strand
CGGCACGCCCGCGACCTGATCGCCGCCGAGGGCGACGACACCCCCATCGCCTGGGTGCACCGCGACCAGCGCTTCGGCGAGAAACTCGCCACGCCGGACACCTCCATCGCCGACCTCATCGGCGAGGTCGACCCCATCAAGGTGGCCGAGGGTCGCTACCTGTCCGACGAGCTCACGATCCACTACGGCCTCGTGCCCCGCACCAATCGGGGCATCTTCGCCATCAACGAGCTGCCCGACCTGGCGGAGCGCATCCAGGTGGGCCTGCTGAACGTGCTCGAGGAGCGCGACGTCCAGGTGCGCGGCTACAAGCTGCGCCTGCCGCTCGACCTGGTGCTCGTCGCCTCGGCCAACCCCGAGGACTACACGAACCGGGGCCGCATCATCACGCCGCTGAAGGACCGCTTCGGCAGCCAGATCCGCACCCACTACCCGCTCGACGTCGACACCGAGGTGGCGATCGCCCAGCAGGAGGCGCGCCCGTTCGACGTCGACGGGGTCCGGGTGACCGTGCCCGGCTACATGACCGAGATCGTGGCCACCCTCAGCCACCTGGCCCGCGAGAGCCCGCACATCAACCAGCGCTCGGGCGTGTCGGTGCGGCTCACCGTCGCCAACCACGAGGTGATGGTGGCCAACGCCACCCGCCGGGCGCTGCGCCACGGCGAGCGGGACGTCAGCCCGCGCGTCAGCGACCTCGACGCCTTGGCGGCGTCCACCATGGGGAAGGTCGAGATCGAGTCGCTCGACGACGGACGCGACGAGCAGATCGCCGAGCACCTGCTGCGCTCGGCCGTGCTCACCGTCTTCAAGGACGAGGTCGACCCCACGTCGCTGCGCGACGTGATCACCGCGTTCGAGGAGGGCACGATCGTGCACACCGGCGAGGACGTGACGTCCGCCGACCTCGCCCGGCTGGTCGAGGATGTGCCCGCGCTGCGCGGCCCGGTCGGCGCCCTCGCTGGCGGCGACGAGAGCCCGGCGGTGGTGGCGAGCGCCGTCGAGCTGGTGCTCGAGGGCCTGCACCTCACCAAGCGGCTCAACAAGGACGCCATCGACGGCCGGGCGACCTACCGCTCGCGCGCCTAGCCGATCCCATCCCTCCGGCCGTCCCGCGCGGTGCCGGCCGGCTCAGGGGGCGGTGCGTGGCGCCTCGGCGCCCGGGGTCGCCCGCCCGTCCGGAGCGGGCGCGGGCGTGGTCGTGACCGCCCCGCTGGCGCCGCCGTCGGCCGGGCCGGTACCGGCGGGCGGCGGGCCGGCGTCGTCGTCGTCCCGCTCCGACTCCGGGACGTCGTCACCCGGCCGCCGAGCGTCGTCGTCGCCGGGGCGGTCGTCGTCCCTGGTGGGGCGCTCGCCGTCATCGTCGCTGCCGTCGCGGTCGCCCGGGCGGTCGTCGCCGGACGATCGACCCGGGCCGTCGTCCCGCCGGTCGGTGGTGCCGATGCCGTCGCCGGCACCGTGGCGGGGGCCGTCGTCCGACGTGCCGGTGAGGTCGTCGCCCCGCCGGACACCGGGGTCGGTGTCGGCGAACTCGATGGGCGACACGATCTCGATGGCGTGGCGGACCGCCTTGTCGGCGGTCTCGGGCAGCACGCCGGCCGCGCCCGCGCCCATGACGCCGGCCGCGGCGGCCGACACCCCGACCGCGAGCTTGACCGCGATGCCGACGCCCGCGACGCGGGCCAGCCTGGTGCGGCGCCGGGTCGCGGGCCTGGCAGCACCGACGAGCGTGGGAGCGTCGGGGGCGCCGGCCAGCACCCGTGCCAGCACCGGCGACGCCGGCGGCGGGGGGCCGTCCCCCACGACGTCCACCAGGGACCGGATCTCGGCCAGGTGCCGGATCTGGACCGGAACGGGTTCGCCGTCCAGGAAGGCGTCGATGGTGTCGTCGTCGAGCAGCGGGAGGCGGGTCATGTCGTGAACGTCATCGCCGGAAGGGGTCACAGCGGTGCGCTTTCCCGCTCGACGATGCGCGCCAGGCCCTGGAGCCCCCGGCGCTGGAGAGCCTTGACCGAGCCCGGCGTCTTGTCGAGCGCCGCCGCCACCTCGTCGACGGTGAGCCGGCCGAGCAGCCGCAGCAGCAGGACGTCGCGCTGATCGGGGCGCAGCTGCTCGCACAGGGTGCGCACCCGTTCGACCGCGAGACGGCGATCGACGAGGTCCTCGACGTCGTCGAGCATGGGCATGTCCGCGAGGTCGTCGAGGGGCGCCGATCGCGGTCGCCGCATGGCGCGGCGGCGGGCGTCGAGCAGCCGCCGGTGGGCGATGGTGAAGACCCACGAGCGGAAGCCGGGCTCGTCGCCGTCGAACGACCCCAGGTTGCGCAGCACCGCGAGGAAGACCTCGCTGGTGAGGTCCTCGGGCTCCGCGGCCCCCTGCACCCGCAGGTAGCCCTCGACCACCGGCGCCAGGGCCGTGAAGATGCGCTCGAGCGCCCAGGGCGCACCGGTCTGCGCGGCGCGCAGGACGCTGTCGAACTCTCCGTTGAAGCGGTCTCGGCGGGTCATCGGGGTCGACCGCGAGCGGTGGTCATCGCGCGCGCGGTGAGGCCCTTGCACCCTTCCCGCCCGCGTCCCGTCACGGTGTGCCGCTCGTTGTAGCGGCTCACCGCCCGTCGTGCCAGGCGGGCGAACCCCGGGCGCCCTCCGACCCGGTGCCGGCGAGCCCGAGGCGCCGCAGCTTGTGCCAACGCAGCCGGGTCCCCGCCAGCGCAGCGGCCACGGACTGGATGACCACCAGGTACATGAGCTGGCGGTAGGCGAGCTGCTGGAGCGGCACCGCCCACAGGGGTCGGGGCGACTCGCCGTCGAGCCACAGCGCGAAGGCGGCCAGGACCAGCTGCGCCGCGGAGAACCCCAACCAGGCGACGACGACGCCCCGAGCCTGCGCGGTGGCCAGGCCGTACAGGGCCGCCACGTCGACGATGGGGCCGAGCAGGGCGACGACGACCTGGAACATCAGCGCGTAGGGCAGTCCGACCACACCGATGCTGCGGGCCTCGGCGACCGCCCGCCGGTGCTTCCACACGGCCTGCATCGTGCCGTAGCACCAGCGGTAGCGCTGCCGCCACAGGTCGCCGACCGTCGACGGCGCCTCGGTCCAGGCGATCGCCCGGTCCTCGTACACGACCCGCCAGCCGGCTCGCTGGATGGCGATGGTGAGGTCGGTGTCCTCGGCGATGGTGTCGTCGCTCAGCCCCCCGGCGTCGTGCAGGGCGGCGGTGCGGAACGCGCCGGCCGCGCCGGGCACGGTGACGATGGCGCCGAGGGTGGCGAGCAGCCGGCGGTCGAGGTTGAACCCCATCACGTACTCGATGTGCTGCCATCGCCCGAGCAGCGACTGCCGGTTGGCGACCTTCGCGTTGCCGCTGGAGGCGCCGACCGCCGGGTCGTCGAACGGCGCCACCAGCGTGGCGATGGTGTCGGGCTCGACGACGGTGTCGCCGTCGATCATGACCACGACCTCGGTGCGGGCGGCGGCGACGCCCGCGTTGAGGGCCCCCGGCTTGCCCTGGTTCGCCTGCCGGATCAGGTGCACGCCGGGGAGGGCGAGAGCCTCGACGATGTCGGCCGTCCCGTCGGTGGAGCCGTCGTCGACCACGATGACCCACACCCCGTGCGGCCAGTCGGATCCCACGAGCGACAGCAGCGTGGCCTCGATGCCCTCGGCCTCGTTGTAGGCGGGGACGATGACGGTCACGGGCCCCGTCCACGACCGTGGGCTCCGTTGCCGGTGGGCGTGCCTGACCGCCAGGACGATCGCTGCGAGCGCCCGCAGGGTCATCAGCACCGCCAAGGGGGCGAACAGCCAGTCGACGACGGCGGTGACCGCATCCGCGGCGCGCACCGCGATCGTCACGGCGGTGGCGTTGATCCGGGCGCCCACGCCGGCCGGGCTGTTGACCGACGTCGGGTCCATCCCGGCGACCTCGGACACCCGGACGGGACGGAGCCCGTCCGCCGCGAGGCGCGTGAGCAGGGCGTCGAGCTGTGCCGGGCCGTCGCGATCGAGCGGCACGACCGCGACGTCACCGGTGCCGGCCACCTCGGGCGCGACACCGAGCACCAGCGCGTAGCCCTGCCGTCCTGCGGTGCGGGCCACGGCGAGCGCATCTCGGTCGAGGGTCTGGCGCGTCGCGCTCGAGGGCAGCATCAGCAGCGGCGTGGTGACGCCCTCGCGGGCCGCCAGCGCCGCCTGGGCGCTCGACAGCTCGATGCGGGCCCGCCAGGTCGGCAGCATCGCCAGGTCGCGCCCGGAGAACCCGGTGACACCGATCTCGCCTCCCGCCGACCGGGCCGCGGCCACCTGTCCGGGGCTGTCGAGCACGGTGCGCCCGGCGACGAACCAGGTGGCCGACACCCCGTGGGCGGCCAGCACGTCCGCGGCCTCCGGCCAGGCCTCGTCGAGACCGGTGTCGACGAGCGCGACACCCACCATGCCGGACGCGCCCGGTGCGGACCAGAACGAGACCTCGTCGATGTCGAGCACCGGGCCCAGGTGCCCGTCGTCGGGCAGCACCGGCTGCCCGGTCTGCCGCACCGCCGGTGCCGAGCGCAACATCCCGTGGAGGGCGAGCGAGACGACGAGGCCGACGAGCACCGTGCCCAGCAGGAGCCACCGGGTCACCGGTCGGGTCGGGGACCGGTCCGTCCCCGACCGTGACGTCACGGCTTGCCCGGCGGGTCGGTGGGACGGCCCGTCGGGCGGGTGTGGTCGGGGACGGTCGAGTTGGTGGGCGGCAGGCTCGTCGTCGCGCCTTGCCCGGGCGGGACCGTGCCGACCGTGGTGGTGGTGGCGGGCGCCGTCGCCGCCGTCGACACCGTCGGCGACACCGCCGGATCGTCGTCGGCAGCGGGCGTCGTGGTCGCCACGGGCGCGGCCGGCCGTGCGGGCTCGACCGCCGGCAGGGGCGTCTCCTGGGCGCCGGGAGCGACGCTCACCTCAGCCTGCGAGGCGGGTCGCGACAGCTGGGCGACGCCGGGGGGCGCGAGCCTGCCCACGAGCGGGACGCCCGCGAACGTCATGGCCACCACGGCCACGTAGCCCAGCACCAGCACGCCGAGGCCACCGCCCACCAGGCGCCACGCCCGGTGGCGGCGGCCGGAGTCGTCGACGAACACCGGTGTGGGTGCCGGCGGATCGCCGGGCGGTACGTGCGGCTGGCCCGCGCGCCGCTCGGGTCGCCGTGCCCACGGAGCCGGATCGTGGGTGCGGCGCATGTGCGCCGCGCGGCGCGCCGGCGGCGCGGATCGCGCCGGCGTCACGGCGCCGAGGTGGATGTGGTGCCCGGAGGCGCGGTGGTCGTGG
>JAFGPU010000054.1 GCA_016936035.1 Acidimicrobiales bacterium | reverse complement strand
CGATCTGGTGCTCGAGGTCGTAGTCGCCGACGGTGGTCATCCGAGTTGTTCTCCTCGCAGCGGCGCAGGGACGGCGGCGGCGCAGGCCGGGCGGTGGCCTGCGCCGCGTCGCGCCGATCGCCCGCGGCCGGCGAGCCGGCCCCGGGCTGCGGGATCAGACCTGGTTGCCGCCCGCACCCTGGATGTTGGTGTTCACCGTCATGACGTCGTCGCTCATCATGTTGAGCCGCTCGAGGGCGGTCTGCAGGGCCGACTTGGTCTCGGGCCACTCCGAGTAGAACTGGTCGGCCTTGGCGCCCGCGAAGTTCTCGGAGTTGAGGCTGTCGGCGTAGCTGATGAACGAGTTGATGTTCTCCAGTAGCCCGCCGTTGATCGTGTTCTTCATGTTCTGGATCGCCGTGATGGCGTCCGGCGTCGACTTGACCACACCCTGGCCCATGGTTCGCTGCTCCTTTGAGCGTTCTGGAGGTTGTGCAGAGGAGAAGTCCGGACGCCGCATCGGCCCCAGGCCCGTCGGTCGTCCCCTTCTGAAGCGCCCGCCGGCGCCGACCTTAGCCAGCGCGCGTCGCGGATCGCGGTCGCCCCGGCACGCATCGGCGGCGCGCGCCGTCAGTCGGGGAGCGCCACCTGGGCCAGGTCGACCTCGCCGGCGCAGGCGACGTAGCCACGCCCGGCGACCATCGCCACCGGCGCCCGGCGGGGCAGCTGCGCGCCGAGGATGTCGCCGTCGAGGTCGACGTCGGGCCGCAGGAGCACGCCGACCTTCGACCGCCGCAACGGCCGGGTCCAGTGCGAGTAGCCGGAGCGGATGCCGTCGTTCCGCCCCGCCGCCGCGAACAGCAGGTCGGCGCGGTCGGACGTCGACAGCCGGTCGAGCACGCCTCCCTGGTCGTCGAGGGCCTCGGCGTCGTCGACGAGGACCAGCACGACGCCGTCGGTGCCGTCGACCAGGGGGCCGAGGCGCGTGCCGATCTCGCCCGGGGCGACGACCGCGTCGACGAGCGGGTGGTCGCGCAGAGGCGACCGCGGCCCCGCCACCGCCACGGCCGTGAGGTCGGGGCGCGCCGCCCGGCACACGGCGGCGATGGTGAGCAGCGTCGTGCTCTTGCCCGACCGTGCCGGACCGGTGACGAGGGCGTGCTCACCCTGGTAGGCGACCAGCCCGACCGCCGTGCGGGTGCGTTCCGCCACGCCGACGGGGATGCGCCAGGGCCGTGCGTCGAGCTCGGCCGCCGCGCCGAGGTCGGCCAGCGGCAGCTCGGTGGCGAGGGGCTCGACGCGCAGGGGCGGCCGCCGTGGCGCCCGGTGGGCGGCGGCGATGCGCTCGACCGCGACCGCCACGCCGCCGGCGGGCCGGGCGACCTGCACCACCTGGCCCGTCCCCGCCACGAGCGCGCGCCCCGGCACCATCTCGGGCACGGCCGAGCTGCGCACGCCGAAGTTGCTGTAGTCGTTCCTGTCGGCCAGCCGCAGCGCCAGGCGCTGGCGCACCAGCGAGGCGATGGTGCTGGGCACCGCGTTGGCCCGGTCGGCGGCGACGATCGTGTACAGACCCACCTCGGGCCCGTCCGCCATGACGCGGGTGAAGGCCTCCCACACCGCGTTGCCGGCCAGGTCGCCGTACTCGGCGGCGAAGGCGCTCCACCCGTCGACCAGGGTGACGATCGCCGGTTCGCCGCGCACCACCGCCGCGCCCACGGCCCGGCGGCGGTCGAGCTCGCCACGGAGGTGACGGATCAGGCGCATCTGCCGCTCGCGCTCGTTGGCGAGCACCACGCCACCCACGTGCGGCAGGGTGGCGAGCGCCGAGAGCTCGCCCGCACCGAAGTCGAGCGCGTACACGTGCACGTCGTCGGGAGCGTGCGATCGGGCCAGCCCGAGCGCCAGGGTCGTGAGCGTCGTGGTGGTGCCGCTGCCGCCCAGGCCGTAGACGATCAGGTTTCCGTCCCCCGGCACCCAGCCCATCGGGTACTGCGTCTGGGCGTCGGGGTCGTCGGCCAGGCCCAGCAGCACGGTCGCCACCAGTGGGGTGGCGCCCGGGGACTCGCCGCCCGCCCCCCGGGCGAGCGCGTCCTCGGTGAGCGCGTCGAGGTCGAGGTCGTCCGGCAGCGGGTCGGGCCACGGTCGCCGGGGGCGGGGGCGCCCGGTCTGCTCGAACGCCTCGCCGATGGCCCGCACCAGCACCGACAGGTCGGTCTCGGGTTCGTCGTCGTCGGGGCCGCCACCGGCACCGACGGTCGGCGGTCCGGGCGCCTCGGGGGGCGGCGGAGCGGGACGGCGCGGCTCGGGGCCGTACACGAACGGGGCGACGTCGATCGGCGCGACGGTCGACTCGCTGCGGGTCGCGGTCGACAACGCCGACTGGATGGCCACGACCTCGCCCGGGCCGAGCCGCACGTAGGCCCGGCCCGGGACGGTGCGAGGGATGGCGGCCGCATCGGCGACGTCGATGACGTCCTTGGAGTCGTTGGGCTCCTGCACCCGGAGGGCGATGCGCATGTTGGTGTTGGCCCTGATGTTGTCGCTGATCGCACCCTGGGGCCGCTGGGTGGCGAGCAGCAGGTGCACGCCGAGGCTGCGGCCCCGCTGGGCGACGCCCACCAGGGCGTCGATGAACTGGGGCAGCTCGGCCTTGAGCGTGGCGAACTCGTCGATGATGACGAGCAGGCGCGGCATCGGCTCGGGTCGGCCCTTGCGCAGGTAGTCGGGCAGATCCGTGGCGCCGGCCTCGCGCAGGGTGCGCTCGCGGTGCTTGAGCTCGGCCTCGAGGCAGCGGAGCGCCCGCTCGGCCAGGTGCTCGTCGAGGTCGGTGACCATGCCGACCGTGTGGGGCAGCCGGGCGCACTCGTCGAAGGCGCTGCCGCCCTTGAAGTCGACGAGCACGAACGTGAGGTGGTCGGGGTCGACGCACGCGGCGAGCCCGGCGACCATCGAGCGCAACAGCTCCGACTTGCCCGAGCCGGTGGTGCCGCCCACCAGGGCGTGCGGGCCGTCGCCGACGAGGTCGACGGTGAACACGCCGTCCTCGGCCACGCCCACCGGGGTGGCGGGGCGCGGGTCGACGCCCCCGTCCTTCCATCGGGCCAGGACGGCGTCGGGCGTGCAGTCCTCCAGCTCGAGCAGCGGCAGCAGCCGGATCGACGACGGGAGCCCGGCGCCGACCAGGTCGAGCTCCGGGTCCTCGAAGCGGGCGAGGGCACGCGCGCAGGCGCGGGCCACGTCGTCGCTCATGCCTGCCGGGTGGAAGGCCTCGATGCGTTCGCCGGCCTGGGGCATCGTCAGGTCTGCGCTTCCGTCGGGGTCGGTCATCTCGACCACCGTCGTGCACACCGCCGGCAGGCGGTCGACCGTCGAGGCGATGACGATGCCCGCGACCAGTCCCCCGTCACCGCGCAGGAGGCTGCGGGTGGGGGCGCGGCGTCCCTCGGTGAGCGACTCGTCGTCGACGACCACCAGCAGGGTGGGTCCGACGGGCGGGCCGGCGCCGGGCGGTGTGCGCTCGTGGCGGTCGCGCGGGCCGGCGGCCTTGAGCCGGGACTCGACCAGGCGGGTCGACAGCTCGCCGTCGGCCGAGAGCATGCGTCCCGACCCGCCGGCGTCGCGGGTGTGGGGCAGCCACTTGGTCCAGTCCCACACGGGCGCGGCGTCGGGCCGGGCGAGCACCATGACGGGCAGGTCGGCGGGCCCGTGCAGGGCCGTGGCCTGGCACAGCAACGAGCGGGCCAGCGCGAGCGCGGCGTCGCGATGGCCGACGATGCCCACGACCCCGCCCGCCGACAGGTCGACGGGCACCGGGCTGCCCACGAGGTTGGCCGCGTCGGCGAGGGCCTCGGTGAGCTGCTCGGGCACCTCCGACAGCTTCGGCGGGTCGACCACCGGCGGGCGCCACGGCACACGGCCGACGCCGGCGCGCAGGTGCAGGAAGTCGTGGTGGGCGGGCCGCCGCTCCCAGAGCGTGACGCTCGGCAGGCGGACCCGGCGCATGATCTCGGCCGGGTCGGGTGTGGCCAGCTCGCGGCGCCGCCGCTCCGCCTCGGCGAGCCCGTCGAGGCGGGCACGGAACTCGCGCATCTCGCGGGCGAAGCGGTCCTTCTCGCTGCGGTCGGTGCGCCGGCCCCGTCTCTTGCTGTCGACCGCGTTGGCGATGGCCATCAGCGGCGTCAGGCCGGCGAAGAGCAGCATGTGGGCCGACTCGAGCACCAGGAACATGACACCGGCGAACAGCAGCGGGGTGAGGATGCCGATGAGCGACAGCGGCACCTTGCCCTGGCCAGACGCGGGCGCAGCGGGCGGGCGCACGTCGTCGGACGCCGGGGGCGGCGCCGGGCGCGGCGGCCGGTTGAACGGGATGGTGCCCGCCGTCGTGGTGTGGCGCAGCGGGTCGAGGGCGAGCGGCCGGTCGTGGTCGTCGACCGGCCGCACCTCGACCTCGAGCGCGCCGAGCCGGATCGGGACCCGCTCGCCCACCGGCACCGGCCGGACGACGGGCTCGCCGGCCACCCAGGTGCCGTTGTGCGACCCGAGGTCGTCGATCGTGACCTCGCCGGCGGCGGTCAGCGTGAGCGACGCGTGCCGGCGCGACAGCGTGCCGTCGGGCAGCACCACCTCACAGCCGGGCGCGCGGCCGACGATCGTGGTGCCCGGCCGCAGGGCGAACCGGCGACCGGCATCCAGGCCGTTGACCACCACCAGCTCGAGGCGGGACGGCGCTGCGTCCGGCAGGGGCGACAGGGACAGCGGCCCGCGGCCGCCGGCGGGACCCGGGGTGAAGCGCACCTCGGCCCCTTCGTGCAGGCCGGCCTCGGTCAGCTCGAAGTCGGGATCGGCGACGCGGTCGCCGACGAGCAGGGGCCGGTCACCCGCCGTCGGGTCGAGCGCGTGGGCGAGGTCGCCGACCGTGGCCGACGGATTGTCGACCCGGACATCGAGCTCGCGGCGGCTGTCCCCGTCGATGTAGACGATCTGCACCAGCGGCAGACGCTAGTGCCGTGCCCACGAGCGTCTGCGCCGGGGTCAGCCGCCCCGGCCGGACTGGGACCGGGCCTCTCCCTTCACGGAGTCGGCCGACCCCTTCGCGCTCTCGCTCACCGACTGCGCGGCCTCGCTGGACCTCTGCTTGACCTGCTCGGCGCTCTGCTGCGCAGACGACGTGAGCTCGTCCGCGACCTCCTGGCCGGCGCGCGTGAGCTCGTCCTGCACCGGTCCGGCGTGCTCGGACAGCCGGGTGGCCGCTCGGCGTTCGGCCTGCGAGGCCGGCAGGACCGAGGCCGCCAACAGGCCGCCACCGAAGGCCACCAGGCCGGCCGCCAGGGGGTTGCCCTGCGCCCGGCGCGTCATGGCCTCGGGAGCCTGCCGCGCCTGGTCGGCCATGGACCCGGCCTCGTCCCGGGCGCGCTGCATCGCACCCGAGGCGCGGCCCGCCCCGCCGTCGGGCTCGCCCATCACGGTGGTGCGGACGGACGACCAGCGGTCGGCCAGGCGCTGCCGTCGGCGGTCCATCACCCGTCGCGGGCTGGTGCGGTCGGCGATCTCGTCGATCGTCAGCGCCATCTCCTGACGGGTCGTGTCGATGTCCTGCCTCATCTCACCTGCGCTCTTGCCCACTGGGCGTCCTCCTTGAGAGTTTCGATCGTTCGTTCGGGCACGGGGTTGACCTGGCGCATCTTGGACCGGCCGGCCAGCGCCAGGACGGCGGCCACCAGGCCGACGACCACCCCGACGACCAGGAAGGCGAACCCCTCGGGGATCACCTCGGCCAGACCCCACGCGGCGGCGAAGGCCAGCAGCAGGCCGGCCAGCGCGGCGGCGTACCCGGCGCCTGCGAACATGCCGCCCGCCTTGCCGGCTTTGGTCGCCTCCTCCTTCAGCTCGGTCCGGGCGAGCTCCATCTCCCCTCGGACGAGGTCGCTCATCTCGGTGGTCAGCCGCTTGATCAGCTCGCCGAGCGACGCCTCGCTCACCTCGTCGCGGTGCTGCGGGCTGACGTCGTCGCGCAGCTCGCCGATCGGCGGCGGACCGAACCCGTCCGGGGCGCGTGTCGTGGCGGTGGCGGCGCCGGCGCGGCCGTCGCGGCTGCCGCTCGTGCCGGTGGTCGGCGCGCTCATCGCAGGCCGCCTCCCAGCGGCGGGGTGGAGGGCGCGCCCTGCGCCGTGCCCGGCGCGCCGGGGACGGGCCCCGCGGCCACGGGCTGGCGGGCGCTCGGCGGCAGCGCCTCGCGGGAGCCGCCGACGGCCTGCTGCTCGCGCTCCTCGGCCTCGGCGAGCTCGCCGAGCTCCTCGCCGGCACCCCGGAACAGGCGCCCGGCGGCGAAGCCGACAGCGGCGGCGGAGGCGAGGAAGAGGCCCGGCCGGCGGCGCGCGAAGCTCTGGACGTCGTCGAGGATGCCCTCGACGCCCCGCTGGTCGATCCGGTCGGCCATGCCGCGCACGCGCTGTCCGACGTCGTCGACGTACGCGGTGAGGTCGCCGGCCTGGTCGGGCTGGCCGTGGGCGAGCGCCAGCAGCTGGTCGCTCCAGCTACCGAGCGTGCCCGCCACCTTCTCGCTCTGTCCGTCGGCCTGCTCCCGGGCGGCGCGCTTGGCGTCGTCGATCAGGGTCTTCGCCTGGCGTGACGCCTCCGACGCCACGGCCGAGGCCTGCTGCTTGGCATCGCCCGCGACCCCTCTGGCCTCGTCACGGGCCGTGCCCGCGACGTGCGCGGCGCGCTCCTTGGCACCGGGGTCGCTCGTGTCGGTCATGTGATCGGCCATCCGTCCTCCTGGTCTCCGCATCGCTGCGTCCTCGGACGACGCTTCCCGCTGGGCGCGAGTCAAACCACTCTCTGCGACATCGCGGTCGACACCGCCACCGACCGCCGGTGCGGCGACCGCGAGCCGTCAGGCTCGGAGGGGTCGGTCGCCGTCACCGTCCGGGCCGGCCCCGCGGGCCCGCGCGGCGCCGGCGGCGACCACCCGGGGATCGAAGCCGAAGGGCAGCTCGAGCCGGTGGGCCCGGAGCAGCTCGGCGTCGGCGAGCAGCTCGGCGGTGGGGCCGTCTGCGACGACGACGCCGTCGTCGAGCAGCACCGCCCGCGGGCACAGCTGGAGCGCGTAGGGCAGGTCGTGGGTGACGACGACCAGGGTGGTGTCGAGCCCGAGGAGGACCTGGGCCAGCTCGCTGCGGGCCAGCGGGTCGAGGTGCGAGGACGGCTCGTCGAGCACCAGCACCTCGGGGCGCATCGCCAGCACCGTGGCCAGCGCGACCCGGCGTGCCTCGCCCCCGCTGAGGTGGTGCGGGGGGCTGCTGGCGAGGTGCGACATCCCCACCGCGGCGAGCGCCTCGGCGACGCGGGCCTCGAGCTCGTCGCCGGCGACGCCGAGGTTGGCCGGGCCGAAAGCCACGTCGTCGTGTGCGGTGGGCATGAAGAGCTGGTCGTCGGGGTCCTGGAACACGATGCCGACGCGGCGACGCACCTCGCGCAGGTGAGGCTCCTCGACCGGGAGCCCGCCGACCTCGACGGTGCCGGCGCCGGGCCGCAGCACGCCGTTGAGGTGCAACATCAGTGTGGTCTTGCCGGCTCCGTTCGGTCCCAGCACCGCCACCCGCTCGCCGGGGGCGACGTCGAGGTCGACGCCGTAGAGCACCTGCCGTCCCCCCGGGTAGGCGTAGGCGACCTGGCGCAGCCGCAGGGCGGGCACGGTCACGGCAGCCACCCGGACGCCACCACCGCCGTCGTCGCCGCCACCGCGGGCACGACCAGCGCCGCGCACCAGCCGGCCGCCGTGGCGGCCGGCACCGGACGCACCGCCGGCATGCTGCCCGGGTAGCCCCGCGACACCATGGCCAGGTGGACGCGCTCGCCCCGCTCGAAGGTGCGGACGAACAGCGCACCGACGGTGGCGGCGATGGCCCGGGCCTGCCAGATCCACCGGGGGTCGTGACCCCGGCTGACCCGGGCGACCTGCATGCGCCGGAGCTGGCCCCCGATGACGCCGAGGTAGCGCAGCATCGACCCGGCGATGGCGGTGAACACCGGCGGGACGCCGAGGCGCTCGAGCCCGCGGAGCAGGTCGTCCACCGGGGTGGTGGCGATGAGCAGCAGGCTGGCGGTGAGGCCGAGCAGCCCCTTGGCCAGCAGGTTCCAGGCGGCCCACAGCCCCTCGACCGAGAGGTGGACGATGCCCAGCACCTCGACCCGTTCGCCCAGCGCGACGAAGGGCATCACCACCGCGAAGGCGAGGAACGGCAGCTCGAGCATCAGCCGGGGCGCGATCGCCCGGGCGGGCACGCGGGCGGCGCGCGCCACCGCCACGAGGACGGCGGCGTCGACCGCGAACGCCCACACCTGCTGGCGGGGGGTGGACACGACCGCGGCGACGAACAGCAGGGTGGCGACCACCTTGACGTGGGGCGCCACGGCGTGGACCGGGCTCGGGCCCGGCACCTGGAGCGGCCGGAGGTGTCCTGCGCCCACGGGCGGTCAGGCCCCGTGGCCGTCGCTGCCGCGCCCGCCCGGCTTGCGGACGAGCCAGAACAGACCCGCGCCCACCGCCAGGGTGACGGCGACGCCGGCGGCACCGGCGAGCCCGACGGACAGGCGGTCGTCGTCGACGCCGTCGACGCGGTAGTCGGCCAGGGGGCCGTCGGCGAGGTCGTGCTGCTCGGCGGTGTCGTCGAAGCCCTGGTCGGTGGCGGTCCGCTCGAGCCCGTCCGGCTCGCTCGAGGCGAACGAACCGGCCACGGCGGCGAGGACGAGCGTGACCAGGGCCGCGACCAGCCAGAGCCGCCGGCCCGACAGCAGCCGCCTCACCCTGCCGCCACCTTGCTCGGGCGCACCTCGAGGGGTCG
>JAFGPU010000053.1 GCA_016936035.1 Acidimicrobiales bacterium | reverse complement strand
TCGTCGGCCAGGTCGAACACCGGTGGCCGGGTCGTCGCCTCGCGCTGCAGGTTGACCACGATGCCGTCGGCGGTGTGCGCCACGATGGCATCGGGCACCAGTCCCCCCAGCGCGACCGCGGCGCGACGGAACAGGCGACGCCGACACAGCGCCCAGTAGACGGTCCGGGCGATCTCGACCACCCCGATCGCGGCCACGGTCCCGAGAGCCACCACGGCGACCGGCACCCCGGCCACCACGCCGGGACCCTCGGGCGGGACGACCGCCGCGGCGATCACCGCGACCGGCAGCGCCAGGGTGGTGGCCGCCCGGTCGAGCCACAGGCGCGGGATGCGGAACCCCTGCTGACCGCTCGCCACGCGGATCATCGTGGCGAGCAGGCGGAACAGCGCGGCCAGCACGGCCGCGGCACCCCATGCCGAGTGGCCGCCAAGGTGGAGTCCGAGGCCCAGGCCAACGAGGATCGCCGCGTCCCCCATGTGGGTGAGCACGCACGACGCCCACCCGGGGTCGTACCCCAGCAGCCGCCGACGCTGACTGACCGGCGGCGCCGGGGCGTACAGCACGCCGGACAGCAGCGACCGGGTCGTGACGGCCAGCGCCCCGCCGACCACGTGGTTGCCGGCCAGCAGCACGCTCGCCAGCAGCGCCAGAACCAGGCGCACCCACCGACCGTCGCGGGCCCACCATCGGCTGGCGCCCTGACGCGACGGGCCCCGGGCGGCCACCCGGTCGTAGAGCCGCCCCAGCCACTCGTCCGCGCGCCGTGCCGCCACGATCGGCCGGTGCGGTTGGTCGGTGTCGACCTGGTAGCCGGCGACGATGCGATGCAGGGCCTCGGCCAGGGCCCGCGTCGCCACCTGGCGCTCGCGGGGCGAGGGCGAGTGCAGGCGCCGGTCGTGGAGCGCGTCGATGTGCTCGAAGAAGGCGACGTTCTCGTCGAGCCGGGCGCTGAGGTTGCGGTGCTCATCCACGCTGGGTGGGTCCGACCGGTGCTCGACCGTGCCGTCGGTGGTGCGGTCCGACCCCGCCGGCAGGTGGCCGGCCATGGCGAGGCGCGCCGCGACGCGGGGGCGCGACCGGCGCGACTCCTCGCGCAGGCGTGCCGCCGTCGCCCGGTCGAGCGTCGTGTCGAGATCGAGGGCCCAGGTGTCGTCGCCCGGGACGGTGTCCGAAGACCCCGGGGCGCCGGTCAGCACCGGCGCCAGCTCGCCGCCCTCGAGCGCGGCGTCGGCGATGACATCCGGAGGGTCGGCGTCGACGTCGCCCGGGGTCTCTCCCCGGGCGGCGAGGGCGGCGGCGGTGCGGTCACGGGCAGTCATCGGTCGTCGTCCTCGTCGTCGGCGGCGGTCTTCTCGATGTTCCAGAGCACGCGCATCTCTTCGCCCAGCCGCGCCCGGAAGCGCTTCAGGCTCTGCGCCAGCGTGTTGGGCTTCATCCCCATGAAGCGGGCCATGTGGCGCTGCTCGAGCAGCCCGTGCTTGTCCTTGAGGTCTGCGGTGGCCAGATCGTCGAACCGGCGCGAGTGGCGCTCGATCGCCCACGTGGCGAGCAGTGCCGGCACGCACTCGGCGCTGGCCATGAGCGTGTCGATGCGCCGGCAGTAGCGCGCGATCGCCCGTGCGTCGGCCGACGGGGGGAACGAGTGCAGCGACCGGTCCCGGGCATAGCGGCGGGCGGCGACCGCCCGGCGATCCTCGTCGCAGATGTGGTCCCACAGGCGGGCGTGCAGCTCGGCCCGCAGGCAGACACCGGACAGGACCGAGTCGTAGGCCGCGATCCAGGCCATCTCCTTGAGCGGGCGGGCGTCGTCGTCGAAGAACGGGCCCACCAGTCCGAGGTTGGGGTAGACGTGGTAGAGCCCGATGAACATGCGGGCCACGTCGTCGACGCCCCCCTCGTGCCGGGTGGCGTGGCGCTCGAGCACCACCCGGGCCTCGGCCAGGGCCCGCTGGTGCTCGGCCCCGAACACCTGGCGCTCCGCCGCCGTCAGCATCGGGTGCACCGCCAGCAGGCAGATCTGGCGGAGCTCGAGCCGGGCCAGGGCCAGCTCCGGAGGTACCCGTTCACCTCGGGGTGGTTCACGTCGGTCGCTGCTCACACCGCCTCCTCTCGACCGCATCGGGTGAGGTTCGACGGCGCTGTCGACCGGTGGCCGGACAGTACCCAGCTCCGGGGACCGGGATGACGGCGGCGCGCAGATCGTCATGGTTCCGACCAGATCGTCACGCGGCGGTCAGCAGAGGCCCAGGCGGTAGCGGGCCATGCGCAGCACATGGCTGGTGAGCTGCCGGAAGTCGTCGTGCACCTCGGCGATGGCCAGCTCGGTCGCGTGCACGAACGGCTCGACGGCGACGGTCGCCTCGGCGTCGTCGATGCCGTGGTCGTCGGCGAGGCGGCGGGCCTCGGCGCGCAGCCGCACCGTCGCGGCGGCCGCCTCGAGGCCGTGCTGCACCAGCCGATCGACGGCTGCCCGCTGCAACGCCGCGTACTCGTCGACCGCGCCGACCCGGACGCCGGGGCGCCGGGCAGCGAGGCGGGTGCGGGTCTCGGTGGTCATGGCCGGCAGCGTGCCAGCACCCCCCGACCCAGGTGACACACCGGCCCGCAGGCCGGG
>JAFGPU010000387.1 GCA_016936035.1 Acidimicrobiales bacterium | reverse complement strand
GGCCGGCAGCCGTTCGTGTACGGGCGGCTGATGTGCTGGGTGGCCTTCGACCGTGCGCTGCGCCTCGCCGAGCGGCACGGCCGTCCCGCCCCCGTCGCCCGGTGGCGGGATGCCCGGGACGCGGTCTACAGGGACGTCATGACCAACGGGTGGAACGACGACAGCAGGGCCTTCGTCCAGTTCCACGGCAGCGACGTGCTCGACGCCGCGATCCTGATGATGCCGCTCGTCGGGTTCGTGGCCCCCAACGACCCGAAGTGGCAGGCCACGCTCGACGCCATCGGGCGCACCCTCGTGTCGGACAGCCTGGTGTACCGGTACGACCCCAAGGCCTCACCCGACGGCCTGCGGGGCGAGGAAGGCACGTTCTCCATCTGCACCTTCTGGTACGTCGACGCGCTGGCCCGCTCTGGCCGCCTCGACGAGGCCCGGCTGACCTTCGAGAAGATGCTGACCTACGCCAACCACGTCGGTCTCTTCGCCGAGGAGATCGGCCTGACCGGCGAGCAGCTCGGCAACTTCCCCCAGGCGTTCACGCACCTGTCGCTCATCAACGCGGCCATCAACCTCGACTACCAGCTCGACCACGGCGCCGGGCACCCGGAGGTCATCCGCTGATCGGCGGTGGCTGGCCGGCCGGATAGTCCTGCATCGGCACCTCGCCGGCCGACCATGCGCGCACGACCGGATCGACGATGCGCCAGGCCTCCTCGGCCTCGTCGCCGCGGATGAACAGCATGGGGTCCTTCCGGAGCATCTCGAGGATCAGGTTGGCGTAGGGCGTGAACCGCGGTGTCGCCGACTGCGCCTCCAGCTGCCGGCCCTCCGCCGTGCGCTCGGGACCGTTGAGCGTCGTCCCGAGGCGCACGTACGGCTCGACGAGCCCGATCCTGAGCACGTTCGGCTCGACGCCGGGCCACTGGTCGCGCAGGTACCGGGGCAGGGGCCGGAAGTGGACCGCGATCTCGGCGGTGTCGGCCGCAAGGGCCTTGCCCGACCGGAGGACGAACGGCACCCCGGCCCACCGGGTCCTGTCGACGCCGAGCGTCAGGGCTGCGTACGTCTCGGTGTCGCGGCCGGGGTCGACGCCGGGCTCGTCGACGTACGACGGCACCTGCCGGGCCCCGATCGTGCCGGCGCCGTATCGGGCGCGGACCGTGTCGCGCCGCATGCTCTCGGCCGATGGCGTGGCCACCGACCGGAGGGCCTCGACACGCACGTCGCGGACCGAGTCGGCGTCGACACGGGCGGGCTGCTCCATGAGCACGAGCGCCATCGCCTCCATCAGGTGGTTCTGCACCATGTCCTTGAGTGCGCCGGCGCGGTCGTAGTACGAGGCCCGGCCCTCGAGGGTCAGGCTCTCCAGCCAACTGATGTCCACGCGCTCCACGTGCACCGCGTTCAGGACGGGCTCGAAGATGCGGTTGAGGAATCGCAGCACCAGCACGCGACGGACCAGCTCGCTGGAGAGGAAGTGGTCGATCCGGAAGATCGTGGGCTCTGGCAGCTGGAGCCGGAGGATCTCGTTGAGGTGGCGAGCCGAGGCCAGGTCGGTTCCGAACGGCTTCTCGATCGCGACGGCGTCCCCGGCCCGCAGCTCTGCCGCCGCGAGCGCGGTGAGCACCGGCTCGAACAGCGTCTGAGGAAGCGCGAGGTAGACGAGGGTGTCCGGACGCTCGCGTCCCATCAGGCGGGCGACGTCCTCGGGCCGCGTGACGTCTGCGGCCTGGTAGTCGAGCATCGCCACGACGGCGTCGCGCGCAGCGGGGGTCACCGTCGAGTGCTTCTCGAGCCCGTCGGCGATGTGCTGGCGGAAGTCATCCCTCGACCAATCGGTGTCGGCCGCGCCCACGATCGCCAGACCCGGCGGCAGCATCTCGGCCTCGACGAGCTGCGAGACCGCCGGCATCAGCAGGCGGCTCGTGAGGTCGCCGGACGCACCGAGGAGCACCATGCGCTCGATCATCGGTCGACTCCTTTCGCGAGGGCCGGCGGGACGCCCGCGTACCGGGGCGACGGCGTGCCGGCGACGCCGGGACGGCAGCGGAAGATGTGCCCCGCCAGCGGCTGTGCGGCGCGGCTCTCCGGCTCGACGTCGAACCACGAGGTCGTGATGTAGAGGTCGCCACCGTCGGGCCCACCGAAGGCCACCGAGGTGGGGTTCGTCGTGGGCAGCTCGACGACGCCGTCGAGCGAGCCGTCGTCGCGGTAGCGGTGGACGGCGCCGGCCCGTCCCAGGGCGACCCACACCATCCCCTCGCCGTCGACCGTCATGCCGTCCGGCCACACTCCGGCGTCGTGGACGTCCAGGAAGCGCCGGCGGCCGGAGAGGGCACCCGTCTCGCCGTCGAGGTCGAACAGGTCGACGATGCCGACGGCGGTGTCGGCGAGGTAGAGGCGTCCCCTCGACTCGTCCAGAGCCGGTCCGTTGGAGATCGTCAGCCCGTCGACCACGCGGGTCGCCGTGTCGCGGTCGACGCGGTACAGCGCGGCGTTCCGCGGCCGCTTGTCCAACGCCATCGTGCCCACCCACACCCGGCCTCTCTGGTCGACCTTGGCGTCGTTCGCACGGTTCTCGCCCCGCTCCCGCTCTATCGGGACGCGGAGATCCACCATGCCCGTGGTGCGGTCGAGCAGGGCCAGGCCCTCGGGGCTCGCCACCACCGGGTCGCCCGTGGCGGCGAGCACCACGCCCCCGGGCTCGCCGACGGTCGACCACGACGTGTCGTCGGACGCCAGCGGGTCGTAGCAGTGCACCTCCCGGCCCACGATGTCGACCCACCACAGGCGGGCGGTCGCCGCGTCCCAGAGCGGCCCCTCGGCGTGCTCCGCCCGGAGGCCGGGCACGACCTCGACGGCGACGTCACCCATCGCGGCGAGCCGCGCTCGCGCCCCGGGACGGCCGCCGCTCAGACATGCTCGAGCGCCCCGGGGCGCTGCGCAGGTCGTCCTCGGCGTGGGTCACCACCGGCATGCCGCCCGCCCCGACGGCCAGCGGCGTCCGGTGGAAGCCGTGGTAGGTCAGCATCCCGCCGGAGAGGAACGCCACGTCCTCGAATCCGTTCTGCTTCAGCACGCAGTAGGCGATGTAGCTGCGGAAGCCCGACCGGCAGTAGGCGTACACCGGCCTGTCCCGGGGCACCTCGTCGAGCCGCTCGCGCAGCTCGTCGTACGGCAGCAGCACCGCCTCGGGGATGTGCCAGGCCTCGTACTCCTGGGGCGTCCGCACGTCGAGGATCGTGACCCGGTCGGCGACGCCGGGGTAGTCCTCGGGATACCAGAGGTCGATGTCGCCGCGCAGCAGGTTCGCAGCTTGGAAGCCGGCCATGTTGACCGGGTCCTTGGCCGAGC
>JAFGPU010000386.1 GCA_016936035.1 Acidimicrobiales bacterium | reverse complement strand
GTGGCGGACACCGAGATCCTGACCGTGAACGCCGCGCTGGGCGGCCGCGACCTCGACTCGGAGGGCGTGTGGGTCACGCGACCCGAGGTCCCGCCCCCGGACGCGTGCCCGGTGCGAGCGCCCCGCATCCCCGGCACCGAGTCGATCATGGACCGCATCGACGTCCGCCTCGCGGCCGCCCGAGCGTGGGAGGAGGTCGACGGCAACCCGATGCCGGGCGGGCGGTCTCTGCTGTGGGCGCGCATGCCCGACATGCTCGACCTGTCGTCGGGAGCGAGCCTGGCGATCCTCGGCGACTACGTGCCCTTCGGCATCGGTCAGGCGCTGGGGCGGGCCGGCGGCGGCAACAGCCTCGACAACACCCTGCGGGTCTACCGGCTGGTCCCGACCGAGTGGGTGCTGCTCGACATCCGCATCCACGCGGTCGCCCACGGCTTCGGGCACGGGGTCGTGCACCTGTGGTCCGAGGACGGCACCCTCCTCGCCACCGCGAGCCAGTCGACGATCGTGCGCTTCATGCCCCCGGAGATGCGGCTCGAGACCGCGCAGCGCGCCGACGGTCGCACGTGACCACGGCGCCGGCCGGCGCCTCCCGACGACATCGACCCCGGGTCAGGATGCGGTCGCCTCGGTGTGACAGCATCCGGTCATGCAGCGCTACGGCATGACCATCCCCTTCGACGGCATCCCCCTGCACGCGCAGCGCGACTGGATCGTCGAGCTGGCCGACCTCGGCTACACCGACGTGTGGTCGGCCGAGGCGAACGGGGCGGATGCGTTCACCCCGCTGGCGCTCGCGTCGGTGTGGGCGCCGTCGCTGCGGCTGGGCACGGCGATCGTTCCGGCCTTCACCCGCGGCCCGGGACTGCTCGCCCAGAGCGTCGGGTCGCTGGCGCAGGCGGCGCCGGGCCGGTTCGTGCTCGGGGTCGGCACCTCGTCCAACGTCATCGTCGAGGGCTGGAACGACATCCCGTTCGACAAGCCGTACCAGCGCACCCGGGACGTCGTCCGCTTCCTGCGCCAGGCGATGACGGGTGAGAAGGTCACGGCCGAGTTCGAGACGTTCTCGGTGCGGGGGTTCAAGCTCGGCGTGCGGCCCGAGGAGCCGGTGCCCGTGCTCGTGGCCGCCCTGCGCGAGGGCATGCTCCGACTCGCCGGCCGGGAGGGCGACGGTGCCATCATCAACTGGCTCTCGGCCGACGACGTGGCCACCGTGGCGCCCATCGTGCACGAGGCCGGCGGGGGAGCGGCCCGCGAGATCGTCGCCCGCATCTTCGTCGCCCCCACCGACGACGCCGACACCGTGCGCGGCATGGGGCGGTTCGCGATCGCCGCCTACCTCAACGTCCCCGTCTACGCCGCGTTCCACGAGTGGCTGGGGCGCCAGGAGCAGCTCGGCGACATGTGGCGGCTGTGGAAGGACGGCGACCGCAAGGCGGCGCTGGCCGCCATCCCCGACTCGGTGGTCGACGAGTTGATCGTGTGGGGTCCGCCCGAGGCCTGTCGCGAGCACATCCAGCGCTACGTCGACAACGGCGTCACCACCCCGGCGCTGGCGCTGCTGCCCTTCGGCATCGACGCCCGCCAGGCCATCCGCGACCTCGCGCCCCGCTGACCGGCCGGCCCCGGGGGCGAGGTGGGGTTGTCCTCACCCCCGCGACACAAGCACGCACCATGTCGTCTGCAAGCGCGCCCTCCTAGGGTCGCTTCCATGGCGGCGAGGCGTGCGACCAGGTTCCCAGCACCGGGTCTCGTCCTCGACGCGGGGCCGGGGGTGACGCCGTCCTTCGGCGCGACCTCGGCAGAGGTGCGCTGGGAACCGTGCGATCCCCCGGTCCCGAGCCACGCCCCGGGGAATCCCCGATGCCCCGAGGGGGTTGTGGTCCCTAGCGTGTCGACAATGTCCCCCCGAGCGAGCCGCCGATCGACCAGGAGGCCGAGGTGATCACCCTCGACCTGCTCGCCGATCTCTCCGCCCTCGCCTACCTGCTCGTGCTCGTGCTGGCCGCCTTCGACGTGGTCGTCCCCATCCTTCCCAGCGAGAGCGCGGTCATCCTCGGGGGCGTGCTCGTCTGGCAGGGCCGCCTCCATCCGGTGCCGCTGATCCTGGCCGCCGCCGCGGGAGCCATCGCCGGCGACCACCTCTCCTACAGCATCGGGCGCTGGACCCAGCGGGGACGCCCGCAGCCGGGTCGCCGCGACCGGCGCATGGGCAAGGCCGAGCGCCTCCAGGTGTGGGCGGGGCGTCAGCTCGATCGGCGGGGCCCGGCCCTCCTGATCGTCGCCCGGTTCATCCCGGGCGGGCGCACGGCCAGCACCTTCATGGCCGGTCGCACCGTCTACTCGCTGCGGCGGTTCACGCCCACCACCGTGGGTGCCGGCGTGCTGTGGGCCACGTTCGCCGCGCTGCTGGGCTACATCGGCGGCCAAGCGTTCCACGATCAGACGCTGCTG
This sequence comes from Acidimicrobiales bacterium, assembly GCA_016936035.1. GTDB lineage: Bacteria > Actinomycetota > Acidimicrobiia > Acidimicrobiales > VFJN01 > ZC4RG19. Next base: position 1,279 of record JAFGPU010000386.1, on the reverse strand, counting down.
GCCACCGGCCTCGGGCTGATGTTGGCCGTCGCCTTCGCGGCGCTGGTCGAGCTGGTGCTCTCGTGGCGCGAACGTCGCAACGGCGCCCTGGTCGACGACGGCGACGACGGGGCCACCGCGAGCGCCGACAACCTCGCCGCCTGACGTCACGACGGGGCGGCATCCGCCATCTATTTGCACCTAAGGTGCAACCATGGCAGACAGCGTGCTGGCCCTGACCGACCGCCTGTGGAGCGGCGAGGTGACCGTGGGCGAGGTCCACCCCGTCGGAACGCACCGGGGGCTCGACGAGGTCGCCCCCGGCACGGGGTTCATCGCCAGCTTCGGCAACATCGCCGCCTTCGCCACCGACGCGGGGCTGGTGCTCGTCGACACCGGCAACAAGGTGCTGGCGGGCGTCAACCACGCCGCGGTGCGGGGCTGGACCGACCTGCCGCTCGACACGGTCGTGTACACGCACGGCCACATCGACCACGTCTTCGGCACCGAACCCTTCGAGGAGGAGGCCGCGGCGGCCGGACGGCCGCGGCCCCGGGTGGTCGCCCACGAGCTCGTGCCCGCCCGCTTCGACCGCTACAAGCTCACCGCCGGCTACAACGGCATCATCAACTCCCGGCAGTTCAAGATGCCGGGGTTCCAGTGGCCGACCGAGTACCGGTATCCCGACGAGACCTACCGGCTGCGCCACGACATCGAGGTGGGCGGCGAGCGCTTCGAGCTGCACCACGGCAAGGGCGAGACCGACGACCACACGTGGATCTGGGTGCCGGGCCGCCGGACGCTGTGCACCGGCGACCTGTTCATCTGGGCCTCGCCCAACTGCGGCAACCCCCAGAAGGTCCAGCGCTACCCCCGCGAGTGGGCGGTCGCGCTGCGCGAGATGGCGGCGCTCGAACCGGAGCTGCTGCTGCCCGGTCACGGCTGGCCGATCGCCGGCGTCGACAGGGTGCACCAGGCGCTCACCGACACCGCCGACCTGCTCGACCACCTGGTCGACGAGACGCTGGCGCTCATGAACGACGGCGCCCGGCTCGACGACATCGTGCACACCGTGCGTGCCCCCGCCCACCTGCTGGAGCGGCCCTACCTGCGGCCGGTCTACGACGAGCCCGAGTTCGTGGTGCGCACCGTCTGGCGCCTGTACGGCGGCTGGTACGACGGCAACCCGGCCCACCTCAAGCCGGCGCGCGACGCCGCGCTGGCCGCCGAGCTGGCATCGCTGGCCGGCGGGGCCGGGGCGCTCGCCGACCGGGCGGCGGCGCTGGCGTCCGAGGGCGAG
>JAFGPU010000052.1 GCA_016936035.1 Acidimicrobiales bacterium | reverse complement strand
TGCTGGCCCGGGTGTCGGAGCAGACGGGCGGGCGGGGCGAGATCGAGCCGTCCGCGGTGTTCGACCCCGACGACCTGCGTGCCGGCCGGTCGCGCGTGGCGCTCGCCGGCTGGTTCCTGCTGGCCGCAGCGCTGGCCTGGCCGGTGGCGGTGGCCCTGTCCCGGCTCGCCCTGTCCGGTTCGGTGGCCCGATCGGTCGGTCAGGCGGGAGCGGCATCGCTGTGGTGGCTGCGTTCCCGCGTTCCGGCGCTGCCCGGCCGCACGCCCGTCGAACGCCCGGCCCGCCGGGCCGGGTCCCGCGGCGCGCGCCCGACTTCCGACGCGCCGCCCGCGGGCGGCGCGTCGTCGCCGGGAGCGCGCGCCGGCGAGGCGGCCCCGGCCGAAAGCCTGGGCGCTCTGCTCGCCTCGCAGCGGCGGCGCCGGGGCGTCGCCGGCGACGACGGGGACGGCGACGGGGATGCCGACGCCCGGACCGAGTGAGCGGCGGCGACGGATCCGGCGGTCAGCTGCTGTCCAGGGTGCGCTTCTGCGGGTAGAGGGTCTCGCCACGGGCCAGCATGGCGACGAACTGCTCGATCCGGCGCGCCCGCGTCTCGGCCCGCTTCGCCGTCGCCAAGCGGTGGAGGATGGCGTAGCGGTTGCGGCTGTCGAGGATCTCGAACATCGCCTGCGCCTGCGACTCGGCCGCCAGCGCGGCGCGCAGCTCGTCGGGCACCTCGATGGTCGCCGGGCCGTCGTACGCGGCGTCCCACCGGCCGTCGGCCTTGGCCCGCTCGACCTCCGCCCGTCCTGCGGGATGCATCCGACCCTCGGCCTCGAGGCGGGCGACCCGGTCCACGTTCCGCTTCGACCACGGGCTGCGGGCCCGTCGAGGTGTGAACCGCTGGTGGTAGACGGCGTCGCCACCGCGTGCCTGCCCGTCGATCCACCCGAAGCACAGGGCCTCCTCGACGGCCGCCGCGTAGCGGAGCGAGGTGGGTGTCGTCGTGCCATTCTTGGCGAGGACGAGCCACACACCCGGGGCGCGGTCGTGGTTGTCCTCCAGCCAAGCCCGCCAGGCGGTGGCGTCGGACACCGTCAGCTCGGGGAGATCTCCAGCCATCGTCATACCGTCGCACGTGCGCTCCTCGAGCGCACAGCGGCCCCGTCCCCGACGACGGGGTCGGCGATCGGCGTGACGCCGCGGGCACCGCACATCGTCGGGCGCATCAGGCGGAGGTGGGCGCCGCCTCGTCGGGATGCCGATCGTGGCCCCTGCGCACCGGCGGCCCAGGGGGCGGTCCTCCCGGTCGGCTCCGCCGACGCCGGCCTGCCTCCCACGTGACGTACGCGCCCGCGGCCACGACGCCGAGTCCGCCCCACCACACGAGCACCTGCAGCGGATGGACCCCGATCTCGAGCACCGCAGTGCCGTCGTCGAGCGCCGTGCGCAGGCTCACCTGGACGTCCAGCGTCGGGGTCGAGCGCAGCGACGTCTCGGCCAGCAGGACGCCCCGGTCGGGGTAGCCCACGAGCGACGGCCGGAGCCGCTGCCCGCCGGTGGTGACGTCGGCGACCACCGCGCTCGATCCCGCGACCGGGCCGTCGGCGACGGCGACGCCGTGGTAGGCCACCTCGTGGCCGAGCACCGCAGCCGTCTCACCCGGCCGCAGCGAGACCTGTTCGGTGCCCCCCGTCGCCGTGCCGGCGATGCCCAGGGCCAGCAGGCCGAACGCCCCGTGGGCGAGGTGACCGCCGAGCGTCGCGCCTCGCCGGGCCGCACCTGCCGTGCCGGCCACCGCCGTCGCCACGCACGCGCCGGCTGCCGCCGCCAGCGCCCCCGGCGCCGGTGCGACCGCCGGGGCCGGGCCCAGCACCACGGCGAGGCCGATCACCGCACCCACGCCGGTGGCTACGAGCAGCGGGCGGCGCCGGCCCGCCGAGCCCGCGACCCCCGTCGCCACCGGCACGAGGCAGGCCAGCGCGAGCGCCACGGTCGCGAGCGGGCCCGTGAACAGCGCGAAGTAGCTGCCCTGGATGGCGATGCCCTCGCCGCCGCGCAGGTCGGTCGCCAGCGGCCACAGCGTGCCCGCGAGCACGATCGCCAGCGCCGCACCGCCGACGGCCAGGTGCGCGACCGACAGGCGCTCCACCGTGACCACGGCCCGCGAGGCGGCGGCGGTGCGCATGGTGTCGTCGCCCGCCGCCCGGGCGGCGCGGTGGAGGAGGAGCGCGAGCCCTACCACGACCGCTGCCACCACCAGGGCGAGGGCCCGGCCGATGGCGCGCGACTCGGCGAACGCGTGCACCGACGAGGTGGCGCCCGAGCGGGTCAGGAGGCTGCCCACCAGCGCGAGCACGAACGGCATGCACGCCAGGCCCGCGACGGCCACCCGGGACACCGGGGGCCGGTCGGTGCGCGCGCCCCGCAGCGCGTGGAGCAGCACGGTGACGGCCAGCCAGGGCAGCAGCGCCGTGTTCTCGACCGGGTCCCAGGCCCAGTAGCCGCCCCACCCCAGCTCGACGTAGGCCCAGTGGGCGCCGGCCACCATGCCCACGGCCAGCAGCGTCCACGGCACCAGCGACCACCGGCGCACCGTGTCCAGCCAGGCGTCGTCGAGGCGCCGGTCGACCAGCGCCGTGACGGTCACCGCGAACGGGCCGACCAGGGTGGCCAGGCCCAGGTAGAGCAGCGGCGGGTGGTAGAGCATGGCGCGGTGCTCGAGGATCGGCGTCAGGCCGGCGCCGTCGACCGCGGGCACCGCGAGCGTCGTGAACGGGTCGGCGAAGGCGACCACCAGCAGCACGAGCACCGCCGTGGCCGCCCCGGTGACCGCCGCGATCCCGCCCCGTCGCTGGGGGTCGTCGAGCCGCCACGCGGCGACCAGCCCCGCGCCGCCCACCAGCGTCGCCAACCACAGCAGCGACCCGGCCATCCCGCCCCACAGCGCGGCGGCCCGGTAGGGGGCGCTGGCGTCGCGCCGGCTGAAGTCGGCCACGTAGACGAGCGAGTGGTCGCCCACCACCAGCGCCCGGACGAGCACCGCCGTGGCGGCGACCGCCGCCACCGTCGCGACGGCGAGCAGCGCGGGCGCTCGACCGCGACGGCCGACGAGCGGCGCGCCTGCCGCCGCCAGCCCCCCGATGAGCGCGATCCACACCGCCGCGCGTCCCAGTGCCGTCACCGGCGTGACCGTACCGGGCGCACGTGGACGAGATCGGCGCAGGCGTCGCCGCTCGCAACCTCGGCGCGGGCGTAGGCTCACAGCGACTGCCGAGCACGCCACCGATCGGGGGAGGCCCGTGCCCTACGTCTACGCGTTCGATCACCGTCACAAGCGACCACCGATGGAGATGAAGGACCTCCTCGGTGGCAAGGGCGCCAACCTGGCCGAGATGACGTCGGTCCTCAAGCTGCCGGTGCCTCCAGGGTTCACGATCACGACCGACGCGTGCCGTGACCACATGCGCTCCGGCTGGCCGACCGGCCTCACCGACGAGGTGGCGCGGCACACCGGTCGCCTGGAGAAGGCGATGCAGCGGCGCCTCGGCGACCCGTCCGACCCGTTGCTGGTGAGCGTGCGCTCGGGCGCCAAGTTCTCGATGCCGGGGATGATGGACACGGTCCTCAACCTGGGCCTGAACGACCGCAGCGTGAAGGGCGTGGCGCGAGCCACCGGTGACGAGCGGTTCGCGTACGACTCGTACCGCCGGTTCATCGCCATGTACGCCCGCATCGTTCTCGGTCTCGACGGGCAGCGGTTCGACGACGAGCTCGAGCGGGCCAAGCACAACGCCCGGGTGGCCACCGACGCCGAGCTGCCCGCCGAGGCGCTCACCGACCTGTGCGTGCTCTACAAGAAGCTGGTGAAGGAGGGGACCGGCCGGGCGTTCCCGCAGGACCCGCAGCGCCAGCTCCGGGGTGCGATCGAGGCGGTGTTCCGCTCGTGGGAGAGCCCGCGGGCGCGCGCCTACCGCGAGCGCGAGAAGATCCCGCACGACCTCGGCACCGCGGTGAACGTCCAGGCGATGGTGTTCGGCAACCGCGACGACAAGTCCGGCACGGGCGTGGGGTTCACCCGCAACGCCGCGACGGGCGAGGACAAGCCGTACGGCGACTTCCTCGTCAACGCCCAGGGCGAGGACGTCGTGGCGGGCATCCGCACGACCGAGAACCTCGACGACCTCGGCCAGCACTTCCCGAGCATCAAGGACGAGCTGCTCGGCATCTTCGCCCGCCTCGAGGCGCACTACCGCGACATGTGCGACACCGAGTTCACGATCGAGCAGGGCAAGCTGTGGATGCTGCAGACCCGCGTCGGCAAGCGCACCGGGCGGGCGGCCCTGCGCATGGCCGTCGACATGACCAACCAGCGGCGGCGGGGCTGGAAGATCAGTCGCGACGAGGCGTTGCTGCGCATCACCGAGGACCACGTCGAGCAGGTGCTGCACCCCCGGTTCGCCTCGAACGACGTGCAGGTCGTCGCCACCGGTCTGGCCGCATCGCCGGGCGCGGCGGTCGGGCAGGTGCACTTCACCGCCGACGCCGCGGCCGAGGCGGCGGCGGCCGGGACGAAGGTGATCCTGGTGCGCACCGAGACATCGCCGGAGGACGTGCACGGCATGCAGGCCTCCGAGGGCATCCTCACCGCCCGGGGCGGCCTGGTGAGCCACGCGGCCGTCGTGGCGCGCGGCTGGGGCATCCCGGCGGTGGTCGGCGCCGACGCCATCACCATCTCCGGCCGGTCCTTCACCGTCGGCGACGTCACGGTCGGGGAGGGCGACGTGATCTCGATCGACGGCACCACCGGTCAGGTGGTGCTGGGCGAGGTCGAGCTCGCCGCCAGCGAGGCACCCCCGGAGCTCGACACCATCCTGGGCTGGGCAGACAGCATCCGCCGCGGCAAGAACCGGCGGCGGGCCCGGTTGGGCGTCCGGGCGAACGCGGACACCGGCGCCGATGCCGCCAAGGCGCGATCGCTCGGCGCCGAGGGCATCGGGTTGTGCCGCACCGAGCACATGTTCTTCGGTGACGACCGCCTCCCGGTCGTGCGCGAGATGATCCTGGCCGACACCCCCGACGCCGAGGCCGCGGCGCTCGAGAAGCTGCTCGCCGTGCAACGCGCCGACTTCGTGGAGGTGCTCGAGGCGATGGACGGGCTGCCGGTCACGGTGCGCCTGCTCGACCCCCCGTTGCACGAGTTCCTGCCCCGCATCGACGAGCTGCTGGTGCGCCAGGCGGATGGCGGGCTCGGGCAGGACGAGACCGCGCTGCTGGCCGCCGCCCGGTCCTGGCACGAGCAGAACCCGATGCTGGGCACGCGGGGCGTGCGCCTCGGGGTGCTGAAGCCGGGCCTGTACGCCATGCAGGTGCGCGCCCTGGTCGAGGCTGCGCTTCAGCGGGCCAAGGACGGCGGGAAGCCGGTGGTCGAGATCATGATCCCGCTGACGGTCACTCGCGAGGAGATGGCCGAAGCCCGCCGTTGGGTCACCGAGGCGATCGCGCAGGCCATGAAGGGCTCGCGGCGCAAGCTCGACATCACTGTCGGCACGATGATCGAGACGCCACGCGCCGCGCTGCGGGCGGACGAGATCGCGGAGGCCGCCGACTTCTTCAGCTTCGGCACGAACGACCTCACGCAGATGGCCTTCGGGTTCAGCCGGGACGACGTCGAGGCGCGGCTGATGCCGGCCTACCTCGAACGGGGGTTGCTGCGGCGGAACCCCTTCGAGACCGTCGACGTCGACGGCGTGGGCGAGCTGGTCGCCATGGCGGTCGAGCGGGGACGTAAGACCGCACGGGGCCTGAAGATGGGGGTGTGCGGCGAGCACGGCGGCGACCCGGAATCGATCGCGTTCTTCCAGCGTGTGGGGCTCGACTACGTGTCGTGCTCACCGTTCCGGGTGCCGGTGGCGCGCCTGGCGGCCGCGCAGGCCATCGTCGCCGACGGGTGACCGCTCGCCGGTTCGGGGCCCGTCCCGGAGGGCAGATACACTCCAGCGGACCGAAGGGGAGTAGCCCTCAACGTGACTCATCGTCAAGACGGCCAGCGGGCGGCGCGATGCCTCACCGGCTGCCCGGTGGATCCGGCCCTCGTGGCGGGCGAGACCTTCGGCTGGAAGTCCCCGTGGCACACAGCCGGAGGTAACTAGGTGCCCTCGTCGTCCCTCGCCGTCCTGGCGTCCGAGTCGTCCGGATCGGCCGACAACTTCGCCAGCTTCGAGGTCGCCCCCTGGATCTGGGTGGCGTTCCTGGCGGTCGTCACGGGGTTGCTCGTGGCCGACCTGCTGATCGTCCACCGCAAGCCCCACGCGCCCACCACCAAGGAAGCGGCCATCGAGTCGGCTGTCTGGATCAGCATCGGTGTGGCGTTCACCGGGGTGATGTTCGCCTGGCACGGGGGGCAGGCGGCGACCGAGTACATCTCCGGCTACCTCATCGAGAAGAGCCTGAGCGTCGACAACGTGTTCGTGTGGGCGCTGATCATGAGCTACTTCGCGGTGCCCCGGAAGTACCAGTTCCGCGTGCTCTTCTGGGGCATCTTCGGGGCGCTGGTGCTGCGCTTCATCTTCATCTTCGCCGGGGTGGCGCTGCTCGAGCGGTTCGAGTGGATGCTGTTCGTCTTCGGTGCGTTCCTGCTGGTGACGGCCGCTCGGATGTTGCGCCAGGACGAGGACGACGAGGTGCACCCGGAGAACAACCCGGTGCTCCGCCTCGTCCGGCGGGTGATCCCCTCGACGACCGAGTACGACGGGCAGAAGATGTTCGTGCGCCACGGCAAGAAGCTGCTGGCGACGCCCCTCTTCGCGGTGCTCATCGTCATCGAGACCAGCGACGTCGTGTTCGCGGTCGACTCGATCCCGGCCATCCTGGCGGTCAGCCGCGAGCAGTTCATCGTGTTCAGCTCCAACGCCTTCGCCATCCTGGGCCTCCGGGCGCTGTACTTCCTGCTCGCCGACCTGCGTGAGAAGTTCAGCCTGCTCCAGCAGGGCCTGGCGGTCATCCTGGCCTACGTCGGCGTCAAGATGATCATCGCCGAGTGGTACCACATCCCCACGGCGCTCAGCCTGGGTGTCATCGCCGTGGTCCTCGGCGTGGCGATCTGGCTGTCGATCCGCAAGGACGCCCGCGAGCACGAGGCCGCCACCGTGAAGGTGGGGCCCGAGGGTCTGCCCGTGGCCGGCCCGCCGGGCGGTGACGGCAACGGAGCCGCCGGAAGCGGAGCTGCCGGTGACGAGGCGGTCGGCTCCGGCGTGCCCGGCACGTCCGAGGCGCCCGGCGGCCGGAGCGACTCGGGCGATCCGGGCGACACACCGTCCTGAGTCCTGACGGCCGGCGCCGGGTGCGGCGACCTCCGACGATCGCAAGGGGGCACCGCGGCCGCCGCGCCACGGTGCCCGCCCTGCGACAGGTCGTCCGGGCCGCCAGGGGGAGAGGCGGCCTGGACGGCGCCGAGCGCGTGCGGTCGGCTCAGGCCACCCGGCGGTAGCGGCGCACGGCCAGCGGGCCGAAGAGGGCGACGATGCCGAGCGACCAGGCCACCGAGGCCACGATGCCCCAGCCCACGGGGTGGCCGAGCACCAGGTCGCGGGCGACGTCGACCGTGACGGTGACCGGCTGGTTGTTGGCGAACGCCTGCAGCCATCCGGGCATGTAGGACGTGTCGACGAAGGCCGACGACGCGAACGTCAGCGGGAACAGCATGGGGAAGATCGCCGCCTGCGCCGCCTCGCCGTTGGGTGCGCCCAGGCCGATGGTGGCGACCACCCACGACAGCGCGAAGGCGAACAGCAGCACCAGCAGCAGCGCGAGCGCGTACGCCGGCACGCCGCCGTGGATGCGGAAGCCGACGGCGAAGCCCACGACCGTGATGAGCAGCATGACGAAGACGTTCCGCACCGAGTCGGCGATGGTGCGTCCGGCGAGCACCGCCGAGCGGGCCATGGGCAGGGAGCGGAAGCGCTCGATCAGGCCCTTGGCCATGTCCTCGGCCAGGCCGATGCCCGTGCCTGCGGCGCCGAAGACGGCGGTCTGCACGATGATGCCCGGCATCAGGTAGTCGACGTAGTCGATCGTGGGGTCGGACAACGCGATCGAGTTGCCGAACACGTAGCGGAACAGCAGCACGAACATGATCGGCTGGATGGTCGAGAAGACGAGCAGCTCGGGTAGCCGGACGTAGGCGAGCAGGTTGCGCCAGGTGATGGCCAGCGCGTCGCCGACGGCGTGGCTGCGCTGCGGCCGGATCACGGCCGGCGCGGCGCCGGCGGGGGAGGGGAGCGTCGTGGCGGTCATGCGGCACCTCGCTGGGTCGTGTCGGCGCTGGCGGTGGTGTCGCCGTCGGCGGCGCGGTGGCCGGTGAGCGACAGGAACACGTCGTCGAGGCTGGGCTCGCGCACGGTGATGCCCGTGGGGCTCAGGTCCGCGGCGTCGAGCGTGCGGAGCACCTCGACGAGGGCGCGGGCCCCGTCGTCCACCGTGAGCTCGAGCGCGCTGCCGTCGACCCGCGCGTCGACGACCAGGGCGCTGGCCAGCTGTGCGGACGCCCGTGCGGCAGAGGCCGGGTCGGGCAGGGTGATGTCGATGATGGTGCCCCCGAGTCGGGACTTGAGGTGGCTGGGGCTGCCCTCGGCGATGACGCGCCCGTGGTCGATGACGGCGATGTGATCGGCGAGGCGGTCGGCCTCTTCGAGGTACTGCGTCGTGAGCAGCACGGTCGTGCCGTCGGCCACCAGCTCTTCGATGACGTGCCAGAGGTCGCTGCGGCTGGCCGGGTCGAGGCCGGTGGTGGGCTCGTCGAGGAACAGCACCGGGGGGCGGTGGACCAGCGCCGCGGCCAGGTCGAGCCGGCGCCGCATGCCTCCGGAGTAGGTCTTGGCCGGGCGATGGGCGGCGTCGGTGAGCCCGAACCGCTCGAGCAGCTCGTCGGCCCGGGGGCCGATCGCTGCCGTGGGCAGGTGGGTGAGGCGGCCGACGAGCCGGAGGTTCTCGCGACCGGTCAGGTTCTCGTCGACGGCGGCGTACTGCCCGGCCAGGCCGATCGACTCGCGCACCGCCTGCGGGCGGCGGGCGACGTCGATGCCGAGCACCTCGGCGTGGCCCTCGTCGGGTCGGAGGATGGTGGTGAGGATGCGGACCGCCGTGGTCTTGCCGGCTCCGTTCGGTCCGAGCAGGCCGAGGACGGTGCCGGGGGCGACGGTGAGTTCGATGCCGGCGAGGGCGTCGACCTCACCGAACCGCTTGCGCAGACCGTCGACCCGGATGGCGGGGCGGTCGCCGGGCACGGGGCCCGTCGTGGTCGGGGGTGTCATGGGCGTGAGCTTCGCATCGGTCATTGATTTGAGTCAACGATATTTTTTACTCGAAGGTTGCATCCAACAAGGAAGTGGTTGCGCGGGTAACATCCGGGCTGTGAGGCGTGACGAGGCTGCGAGGGTGATCGCCGAGTCCTTGGCCCAGCTGTTCTTCTCGGCCGAGAACCAGGCGCGGTTCCACGGCGCGTCCGAGGAGCTCGGCATCTCGCCGCCCATGCTCAAGGCGCTCCTCGAGCTCACCCCCGGCGAGCCCACCCCGATGCGCGACCTGGCGCAGCGGTGGCACTGCGACGCCTCCTTCGTGACCGTCACCTGCGACGGGCTCGAGGCGCAGGGCCTCGTCGAGCGGCGAGTGGCCGACCACGACCGGCGCATCAAGCTGGTCGACCTCACGTCCGAGGGCGCCAGCGCGCAGCGCTGGGCCAGCGACGAGGTCTACGGGCCCCGCGCCGGGTTCGACGCCCTCACCCCCGACGAGCAGGTCACCCTCGCCACGCTCCTTGCCAAGATGGCGGCGGCGCAGGCCGCCTACGACGAGACCCTCGCCGACCAACCCCGGGTCCGCACCATGGCCCGCCGCATCGCTGCCCAGCGCACCCGCGGCTTCCAGGCCCGCGGCGGTGACCACGGGCCCACCGGCGGTGGGTGGCGCGAGCACCTCGACGCGCACCGCGAGGAGATCCGCCGGCTGAAGGAGGAGGTGGCCCGGGTGAGCGCCGAGCTCAAGGCCCAGGCCCGCCGACCGGCCGACGAGGCCAAGGCCGCCAAGGCCGAGGTCAAGGCGACCGTCAAGGCCGCCAAGGCCGATGCCAAGGCCAGCGTGAAGGCGGCCCGGGACGACGTGGTCGACCAGATCAAGGGCGCACGGCGGCCCCGGTAACCTCTCGCCCCGATGGGCATCAACGATGAGGACGTCGCTGCGGTCCGGGCTGCGTCCGACATCGTGCAGATCGTCACCGAGTACACGCCGCTGCGGCGGGTCGGGCGCCAGTGGACAGGCCTGTGCCCGTTCCACACCGAGAAGACGCCGTCGTTCTCGGTCAACCCTAACGAGAACGTGTTCTACTGCTTCGGCTGCCAGGCCAAGGGCGACGTCTTCGACTTCGTCATGCAGAAGGAGCAGGTCGACTTCCCCACGGCGGTCGAGCGGCTCGCGGGCAAGACCAACATCACGCTGCGTTACACCGACCGGTCCGAGGGCGAGGGGCGCAAGCGCCGCGCCCGGCTGGTCGACACGATGGCCCGGGCGGTCGTCTGGTACCACGAGCGCCTGCTGTCGGGCCCCGACGCCGGCGCGGCCCGCCGCTACCTGCGCGAGCGGGGCCTCGACGGCCAGGTCGTGCGCGACTTCCAGATCGGGTGGGCCCCCGACGCCTGGGACGCGCTCACCCGGGCGCTGCGACTCGACCAGGACCTCGCCGA
>JAFGPU010000051.1 GCA_016936035.1 Acidimicrobiales bacterium | reverse complement strand
GCGGCGGCCACCTGGGACATGTCGGACTCGGCCCGGGCCCGTGCCCCGCCGTCCGCGAACGCGCCGCGGTGCACCACGGCGACCGGTCCCGACGGTCCCGCCACCGTGGTCGCGAGCTCGACACGGGCGCTGCCCGCCGCCCGGGTGGCGGAGACGGCGGAGGCCAGACCCGTCGCACGCGGGGCTGCGGGGTCGTCAGGGGCGTCGGACGCGGTCATGGGCACGATGATGACCACGACGGGTGCCACGATGCACGACAGCAGCAGAGCACGGTGGATGCGACGCACGGGGCGCCTCCTCGACGGTGTGTGACGGCAGTGAGGAGGCGGGTCACCGGAGCGGCGTGCGCGCCCACCGAGCGCGTGTGGTGAGCGCCACGTTACCTCCCCGGCAGCACACGAGAACCCGCGAGGACCACCGGGCCACGCTGCCATAGACTGGCACGCGGTCCAGAGCAGGGTCCGAGTCGCGGAGCTCCTGCTCGTCCGCTACGGAGGTCGGCGTGAGACGCAAGCAGGCGGTGTCATTGGGGGTGCGCCTCACCGTCAGCGCCCTCATGCTCGCCGTGCTCATGGCCAAGGTGCCGTCGTTCGACCTGGGCGAGATCGTGCCCGACCCGTCGGTGGCGACGGCCCTGTGGCTCGGCGTGGCCGCCGCGCTGACCCTGGCGGGCATCGCCCTCTCCGCGCTGCGGTGGCAGAAGGTCCTCGAGGCGCTCGAGATCCGCAGCCGGCTCCCCCGGCTGATGTCGCACTGCCTCGCCGGCCAGTTCGTCGCCAACGTGCTCCCCACCACCATCGGCGGGGACGTGCTGCGCGTCAGCCGCCTGTCGCGCGAGACGGGCGAGTCGTCGGGCACGTTCGCGTCCGTGGTGCTCGAGCGCATGACCGGCTGGCTGGTCCTGCCCGTCATCACGGTCGTCGGCTTCGCCGTCAACCCCGGCCTCCGCCACCTCGGCACCGCCACCCGGGTGGCGCTGACACTGGCCCTCGGCACGCTCGTGCTGCTGGGCACCGTGCTCGCGGCAGCGGGCAATCGGCGGGTGGGCGGGCGGTTCGCAACCCGCGCCGGCTGGCGGCGGTTCCTCGGCGCCATCCACCTGGGCATCGACCGGCTCCGGTCCCACCCGGGCGCCGCGGCCAACGTCATCGTCGCCGGGTTCGCCTACCAGCTGGTGCTGGTGCTCGCCGCCGTGGCCGCGGCCCAGGCCCTGGGCCTGCGGCCCGCGGGGCTCACGGCGCTGCTCGCCTTCTTCCCCGCGGTGCTCATCGCCCAGGTGCTGCCCATCTCGATGTCGGGGCTGGGGGTGCGCGAAGGTGCGTTCGTGCTGTTCCTCGGCCCGCTCGGCGTCGCGAGCGACCAGGCGATCGCCCTCGGGCTGCTGCTCTACCTGCTCAACCTGGCGGTGAGCCTGCTCGGCGCGCCAGCCTTCGCCGCCGGTGGCCGTCCGCGGGTGCCGGTGACCGCATGATCGTCGACCGCACGACCACGGCGGGCGCCGCCCCCGCCGACCGCGACCGCGCCACCGCCGGCGACCCCGCGGCCGGCCGTCCGGCGGCCGTCGCCGCCGCCCCCGCTGCGCCATCGGACGGCGACCGGCCGGTGGGCCGGCTGCGGTGGTGGCGCGAGGTGCTCTACATCGTGCTCGTGTACCTGGCGTACTCCGCGGTGCGCAACCAGTTCGGCTCCGGAGCCGGCGACACCGTCGACCCCGACCCCGCCTTCCACCACGCCAAGGCCGTCATCCAGGTGCAGCGCAACCTCGGCCTCTACTTCGAGGACCGGCTGCAGCAGTGGTACCTCGACCTGCCGCTCGACGGCCTCATCCGGGTGTGGAACATCTACTACGGCGTGCTCCACTTCGTGGTGGCCGCCTTCGCGCTGGTGTGGCTGTTCCGCAAGGCACCGCAGCGCTATCGCGTGTGGCGCAACACGCTGGCGTTCACCACGCTGCTGGCCCTCATCGGGTTCGCGACGTTCTCGCTGATGCCGCCCCGCCTGCTCGACGATCCCGGCATCTACGGCGGCTGCCAGGTCTACACGGACGCGACGCCCGACCAGCTCGAGGCCCGCGGCATCGGCGCCGGCGAGGAGCCGTGCGACGAGTTCGGCTACGTCGACACCGTCGACGTCTACGGCGGGTGGGCGTCGTTCGGCAGCGAGGAGATGGCGGCGGTCTCCAACCAGTACGCCGCCATGCCCAGCATGCACATCGGATGGTCGGTGTGGTGCGCGCTCGTGCTGGCGCCGCTCATGCGCCGCCGGTGGCTGCGCTGGCTCGCGATCTCGTACCCGATCCTCACCCTGTTCGACATCATGGTGACGGGCAACCACTACTGGATCGACGGCGTCGGCGGCCTCGCCTGCCTGGGAGTGGGGTACCTCATCGCTCGCGCCACGACGGCGTGGTGGGAGTCGCGGCGGGGCGCCGTGCCGGCCCGACCGACACCTGCCGCCGCCTGAGCCCTCCCACCTGTCACGGCCGCGGCGGGGCGCCCCAGTACACCGGCACGCCGTGGTACTCGGCGGTGGCCAGCACGACCTCGTCACCTCCCGGCCACCACGTCAGGCGCAGGTCGCCGACCGGACCCGCCGGCTCGAACCGCAACCAGGCCACCGGCGCGCCGGGGGTCGCCCACTCGCCGGCCCGCCGCAGGGCGGCCCGCAGCCGGTCGCGCGCGGCGCGCTCGACGTACTGCCACACGATCGAGTGGACCACCACGGTGGCCATCCCCGGTGTGGGGTCGGCGAGCTGCCGCTCGGCCCACCGGCCGAGGTCGGACTGCTCGACCGGCGCGGGCACCTGCGCCGCCACCATGAACGCCGCCTCGAGCCGGGTCCGCCGCTCGACCTGGTCTGGCCACAGGTACGACCGCAGGGTCTGGCGCCCGTCGTGGGTGGTGACGTCGAGCGGGTGGCGGTCGCATCCCGCTCGCTCCGCGACCTCCACCGGTCCGCTCAGGTCGGGCAGGTCACCAGCGGCCTGCCAGACACCGACGAACCGGACGGGGCTGGCCGGGTCACCGAGGTGCGACACGCCGGTGTCGTACCAGTAGCGGTCCCAGCGCAGGTTGAGCCCGCCGCTGGCCCCGAGCTCGAGCACCCGGAGCGGCAGCCCGGACCGGCGGGCGATCGCCGCGTACGCCGGCGCCAGCGCCGCCGAGCGCCCGACCTCGTTCGTCTGCACGCCGTGCGCCATCCGGGCCTCCACGGCGGGGGCGTGCTCCGCCACCGTGGCCAGGAAGTCGTCGACGAGCCCAGGGCCCGGCTCGCCGCCGGCCGACGGGTAGTGCGCGGCGAGAGCCGGCGCCCGACCGTCGAGCACCAGGCGATGGACGGCGCCGAGGAAGCGCAGCGGCAGCGCCGACGCGAACGGCTCGTCCGCCCGTGGGCACAGGAGGTCGGCGCACACGCCCTGGGCCTCGACGTCGGCGGCGACGCCTGCGAGCACCTCGGCGTACAGCAACGATCCCGCCCGGGCGCAGGCCCGGCTCTGGTGGTCGAGGGTCTCGTCGAGTGGCAGGACGCGGGGCGCGGGCACGCGCCCGTGCTAGCAGGCGGCCCGCCCCTGGGCGTGTCGGTGTCAGGAGCGGTAGCGTGGGGCGCTGATCTGGGGCCGTCCGGCCCCGTTTCCACCCACGGGACGGAGCCGCCTGCATGCTCCTCGAGTCGATCGACAACCCGGCAGACCTGCGTGGTCTGACCTACGACCAGCTCGATCAGCTGGCCGGCGAGATCCGCGACCACGTCGTCGAGGCCGTCTCGGCCGCCGGCAGCGGTCACCTGGGGTCCAACCTCGGCGTGGTCGAGCTGACCCTCGCGATGCACCGGGTGTTCGACTCGCCTCGCGACGTGCTCCTGTGGGACACCGGCCACCAGGCCTACGTCCACAAGATGCTCACCGGGCGCCGCGAGGCGTTCGAGGGGCTCCGCAAGGCGGGTGGGCTGTCGGGCTACCCGTCCCGGGCAGAGTCCGAGCACGACTGGATCGAGAACAGCCACGCCTCGACCATCCTCTGCTACGCCCACGGGCTGGCCGAGGCGTTCAAGGTGCGCCACGTCGACGACCGCCGGGTGGTGGCCGTCATCGGCGACGGGTCGCTCACCGGCGGCATGGCGTTCGAGGGGCTCAACAACCTCGGCCACTCCGACAGTCGTGCCGTCATCATCCTCAACGACAACGGCCGCAGCTACGCCCCCACCGTGTCGAAGCTGGGCGAGAGCCTGGGCCGCCTGCGCCTCAACCCCAGCTACGTGCGCAACCGGGCCCGCATCGACCGCCTGCTCCACGAGGTGCCCGTCGTGGGCGAGCACCTCGAGCGCGGCGTCGACGGCGCCCTCGCCGCGGTGCGCGAGATCTTCGAGCCGCCGGCGTTCTTCGAGATGCTCGGCGTGCGCTACACCGGCCCGTTCGACGGCCACGACATCGCCGGGCTCGAGAGCGCCCTGCGCAACGCGGGCGAGTACGACGGCCCGATCGTCGTGCACGTGCTCACCCAGAAGGGTCGCGGCTACGCACCCGCCGAGAACGACCCGATCAAGCGCCTCCACGACATCGGTGGCGCCAAGCCCGGCAGCTACACGGCGGCGTTCACCGAAGCCGTCATCAAGGAGGCCGAGCACCGTCCCGAGGTGGTGGCCATCACCGCGGCCATGCCCGACTCGACGGGGCTGCTGCCGTTCAAGGAGCGGTTCCCGGACCGGTTCTTCGACGTGGGCATCGCCGAGCAGCACGCGGTCACGGCGGCATCCGGCATGGCCATGGGCGGCCTGCGCCCCGTGGTGGCCATCTACTCGACGTTCCTCAGCCGGGCGTTCGACCAGGTCAACCTCGACGTGGCCATGCACGGCCAGCCGGTCGTGTTCTGCCTCGACCGCGCCGGCATCACCGGCGACGACGGCGCCAGCCACCACGGCGTGCTCGACATGGTGCTGCTGTCCAAGGTCCCGGGCATGACGATCTTCGCCCCCTCGTCCTATCGCGAGCTGGGCATCATGCTGCACGACGCCCTCGAGCTGTGCACCGACGGGCCCGCGGTCATCCGCTGGCCCAAGACCATGCCCCCCGAGGACGACGGCACCGAAGAGGTCGGCTCCGGGCTCTCGGCCCGCAAGGTCCGTGCCGGCGGTGACGTGTGCATCCTGGCCGTTGGC
>JAFGPU010000385.1 GCA_016936035.1 Acidimicrobiales bacterium | reverse complement strand
GCGGGCGGACGGCGCTGCGGGCCCGGCGTGGTAGGACGAAGGGTGCTCGATGGCGACGGACAGGACGGACCATGACCGAGCTTCGAACGGCCGGGCTCGTGCTCGCCATGGCGATCGCGACCCTCGGCGGATGCGCTCGCCAGGCTGACGAGCAACCGTTGCAGGCGATGCTCGCCGATCGCCCCGACGCCGGCGACGCGACGTCCGGCGACGCGACCTCTGGCGACGCGACCTCCGGCGACGCGACCTCCGGCGACGCGCCCGACCGCACCACCACCACCGCAGCGCCGACCACGACGACGACCGCCCCGGCCTCGGCGTTCGACGACGGTCTCGTGGTCGTCGGCACCGACGTGCAGCCGGGGCGCTACATGAGCGAGGCGCCGTTCTGCTACTGGGAGCGCCGGTCCGGGCTCACCGGCGCGTTCGACGAGATCATCGTCAACGGCGGAGGCGAGGGACACACGATCGTCGACATCCTCCCTGCGGACGTGGCGTTCGACTCGTCGGGCTGCGGCCCGTGGTTGCTCTACCAGCCGCCGCCGGCACCCGTGACCGAGTTCGGGCCCGGGGACTGGGCGGTGGGCGAGGAGATCGCGCCGGGCACCTACCGGGCCGACGGCGGGCTCTGCGCCTGGGAGCGGGCGACCGGGTTCGCCCACGACTACGACGAGATCCTCGACTACGGCTTCCCGACGGACGGGCCGGTGGTCGTCGAGATCCGCGCAGGCGACGTCCGCTTCTCCTCCACCGGATGCGGCGACTGGACCCCCGCCTGACCCGTCCTCGCCGGGCGCGCGAACCTGGTCTGGCAGGACGAGGCGAAGCGCATGCGATGTCGACGGACGGTGCTGCCGACGAAGTCAGGACGAGGTGAACCGATGAGTACGACCCATCGCAGGGCAGACCGCACCGACGCAGCTCAGGGCACCCGGCGCCGGGTCGACATCGTGCCCCACACCCACTGGGACCGCGAGTGGTACGCGTCGTTCCAGACGTTCCGGCTGCAGCTGGTCGACCTGCTCGACGATCTGCTGCCCCGCATGGAGGCCGACCCCGCCTACGCCCGGTTCCTGCTCGACGGCCAGCTCGCGGTGGTCGACGACTACCTGGCCGTGCGCCCCCAGGCCGAGGAGCGCCTGCGCCGGCTCATCGGCAGCGGTCGCATCGCCGTCGGCCCCTGGTACACGCTGCCGGACGAGTTCCTGGTGGGCGGCGAGACGTTGGTGCGCAACCTGCAGCTCGGCATGCGCACCGCCGACCGGTTCGGGGGTGCCATGGACGTGGGCTACCTGCCCGACATGTTCGGCCACGTCGCGCAGATGCCCCAGATCCTGGCCGGCTTCGGCTTCGAGCACGCGGTCGTGTGGCGGGGTGTGCCCTCGGCCGTCGACCGCAGCGCCTTCTGGTGGCAGGCCCTCGACGGCACCGCCGTGCGCGCCGAGTACATGCCCCAGGGGTACGGCAACGGCGCCGCCCTGCCCGACGATGCCAAGGCCTTCGTGCGGGCGGTGGCGGCCTTCGCGGAGCTGTGGGGCGACCTGCTCACCGGCCCGGTGCTGTGGATGAACGGCACCGACCACCAGATGCCGCAGCCGTGGCTGGGCCGGGTGGTGGCCGAGGCCAACGACATCCAGGACGCGCTCGAGCTGCGCATCACGTCGCTGGCCGAGCACCTGGCCGCGGCCCCCACCGACGGCCTGCCCACCTGGCGGGGCGAGCTGCGGTCGGGCGCCCGCGCCAACCTGCTGATGGGCGTCGTGTCCAACCGGGTCGACGTCCGCCGGGCCGCGGCGCGCGCCGAGCGGGCCCTGGTGCACGAGGCCGAGCCGCTCAGCGCGCTGTTCCTGCCGCCGGCCCGCTGGCCGCGGGCGCTGCTCGCCGAGGCGTGGCGCGGCGTCGTCCTCAACTCGGCCCACGACTCGGTGTGCGCCTGCTCGATCGACGAGGTGTGCGACGCGGTGCTGCACCGCTACGCCGAGGCCACGGACATCGCCGCGGGCCTGGCCACGCGGGCCGCGGCCCGCCTGGGTGCCCGCGTCGACCACGACGGGCCCGTGGTGGTCAACCCGACGGCGCGACCCCGGGCCGGCGTCGTCGAGCTGGTGCTGCCCGGCACGGAGGCCCCTCCGGGCACCCAGCTGCTGCGGTCGCGGCCCGGCGAGCGGGTGCTGCACGAGGGCCCGCCCGAGATCGTGGTGCCGGCCACCGAGGAGGTCGACTGGGTGCCGTCGATCTCGGCGTTCTCGCTCGAGACGCTCGACGGCACCGTGCTCGTGGCGGGCCGGCGCGAGGGGACCGGCCAGATGGTCACCGCCGACGTGCGGGCCCGGCTCGAGGCGTTGCACGACACCGGTCCGCTGCGACTGCGGGTGCGCTCGCAGCCCCGGGTCACCGTGCTGGCGCCCGTGGCCGAGGTTCCCGGCTTCGGCTGGCGGGGGTGGACGCCCGACGACGTCGCCGGCGGGGACGACGGTGCCGACGCCACCGTGCCCGTCACCGTCACCGACGAGGGCGAGACCGGAGCCACCATGGCCAACGGCCTGGTGACCGTGACCGTCGACCCGACCGACGGCACCTTCGCCGTCGACGGCCACCGGGGCCTGGGCCGGCTGGTCGACGGCGGCGACTGCGGCGACACCTACAACTGGTGCCCGCCCGCCGACGACACGGTGGTCGACACCCCGGACGCCGTCGAGGTGACGGTGCTCGAGCGCGGCCCGGTGCGGGCCCGGCTGCTGGTGGTGGCCCGCTACCGCTGGCCTGCGGCATGTGAGGGCCTCGACCGCCGCACCGGCGAGGTCGCCCACGGGGTCCGCACGGTGCTCGAGCTGCGGGCCGGCGAGCGGGCGGTCCGCGTCGAGGTGACGGTCGACAATCGCAGCCGCGACCACCGCCTGCGGGCCCACTTCCCCCTGCCCTCCCCCGCCACGGGCTCGCGGGCCGAGTGCGCGTTCGGGGTGGTCGAGCGGGGCCTCGTCGCCGAGGGCGGTCCCACCGAGGCCCCGCTCGCCACCTACCCCGCGCAGCGCTTCGTGCAGGCCGGGGGGTTGACGGTCGTGCACGAGGGCGTGTCGGAGTACGAGCTGGTCGACGTGGGCGACGACGGCGCCCGCGAGCTGGCCCTCACCGTGCTGCGGGCGTCGGGCATGCTGTCGCAGCGCCCGATGGCCACCCGTCCGTTGCCCGCCGGGCCGCTCGTCCCGCTGGAGGGATCGCAGCTGCAGCAGCCGGTGACGCGGCGCTACGCGCTGGCGGTCGGCGATGTCGACCCGTACGCGCTCGCCGACG
>JAFGPU010000384.1 GCA_016936035.1 Acidimicrobiales bacterium | reverse complement strand
GCCGCCCTCGAGGCGGTCAAGGCCCAGGGCGGCCGCGTCATCGACGAGGCACCGCGGCCCGGCAGCCGGGGCACCACCGTCGCGTTCGTCCATCCCAAGACCGCGTTCGGCACGCTCATCGAGCTCGTCCAGGAGTAGCGAGCAGGCAGGCGCAGCCGCCCGGGCCGACCACCGGTCGAGCCGGCGGGCTCAGGACGAGGTGAGGAGCACCATCGAGTAGGGCAGGTCGTTCGGCGGGACCAGATCCTCGACCGGCACGGTCAGCGGACCGTCGGTGTCGTAGCGCTCGATGGTGAACTGGCCCAGATCGATCCGCTCGCGGAGCCCCAGGTCCGGGGCCACCGCCTCGGTGGGTCCGAAGCCCAGGAAGATCAGAGCGCACTCCAGGCCGATGAAGCTGTCGCAGGGCCGGTCGGAGGGGTTGGACACGAGGAAGTCGATCTGCTCGACGGTGACCGTCTCGTCGGACGGGACCACCCGCTCGCCCTCGAGGTAGCGCTGCAGCGGCCGGCCCAGGTAGCCGTGGAAGTTCATGACCAGCAGCCGGTCGCCGCCGCTCGCGCCTGCCTGGTGCGCCTCGGCCACCGCCTGCCAGTCGGCCCGCTGCAGGTCGGGGTCGCGAGCCGACACGACGATCGACACCAGCGACACGCCGCACAGGACGGCGACGCCGCCCCAGCCGACGCCGCGCGGGGCCCGGGCGGTGCCGAGGGCGATGGCCACCGCGACGATGAACAGCACCAGGGTGACGATGAGGTAGCGCCCGAGGACCATGTCGACGCGCACCAGGTTGGCGGCGAGCGCCAGCGCCACGGTGCCGATGCCCAGTCCGGCCGCTGCCCCGGCCGCCCTGCGTTCGCCCCGGTCGCCGCGCACGGCGAGCAGCACGACGGCGAGAGCCACCACCGCGGCGGCGATCAGCCACCACCGCTCGGTCGGTAGGGTCGGGCCGGCCAGCGCACCGTGGCCGGCGTTGCTCAGGCGGTCGCGGAGGCCGTAGTCGGTCATCCAGTCGTGGTTGCCCCGACGCGAGAACTGCCGGATGGCGAATGGCGACAGCAGCACCAGCACCACACCGGCCGCTGCGCCGGCCGACAGCACGTCGCGGCGCGCCGGGCGACGGGCGACCAGCACGGCCAGGACCTCGGCCGCGACGAGGAAGACGGCGAAGTAGTGCACAGCGATCGCGAGGGCGCACACGACGGCCCACACCACCAGGTCCCCGCGTCCCCGCCGCGTCCAGAGGCGGGCCAGGGCCCAGAGGGACAGCGCCCCGAGCAGGCACAGCAGGCTGTAGGGCCGGGCCTCCTGCGAGTACCAGACGAGCGCCGGGTGGACCGCGACGAGAAGGGCCGCGGCGCGAGCGACGGCGCGGCGCCGGCCCAGCTCGCGCACCGTGGCGTACGCCACCGGGATCGTGGCCACGCCCGCCAGCGCCGAGAAGCTCCGCAGGGCGGCGTCACCGTCGCCGACGACGCGCGCCCACACCCACATGACGGCGAAGTAGGTCGGCGGAATTCCGGCCTGGCCGGTGACGTAGCCCCGCAGGTCGTCGAGGTCGCCGGACGCGGCCCGTGACGTGAGCCACTCGTCGTACCACAGGCTCTGGGCGCCGATGCCCCAGAACCGCAACACGACGCCCAGGGCGACGACGGCGAGGAGCCAGCGGTCGACGCACCGGAGGCCGCGCCGCCGCGAGCGCGCCCCCACCGGTGGTGGCGCCGCCGCCTCGGGTACGGCCCCGTCCGCGCCCAGCTCCCCAGCTTCGACCCCCACTTCGCCGGACTGTAACCCGTCAGGCACGATCGCGCCGCGCCACCGCCCCCGTTCGCAGCCGACGTGTGGACGGCCGAACCACGCGGTGAGCCCCGGGCGCGCCTAGCACCGCGCCGCTGCGGGTACCCCGCAGGGCATGACCACGCACACAGACCCCACGGCCACGCCGTGACCGTCGTCCTCGCCGTCCGCTGCGAGGACGGCCTGGTGATGGCCGCCGACACGCAGATCACCGAGAGCAACCGGGGCATGAGCTACCCCGCCCCCAAGCTCCACCTCCTCGGTGAGCACGCCGCCTGGGGCGGCAGCGGCGCCCGCGCCGTCCTCACCGACACCAAGGCGGCCTTCGACGACTCGGCCGGCGCCATCCTCGAGGCCACCGACGTCGGGCGGGCCATGCAGGAGTGCGTCCGGCCGGTGCTCCAGCACCACTACGACAACTTCATCGTGGACGTGCCGGGCGAACACGTGCCCGGGACGCCGTCGACCTACGTTCTCGCCGCCGGCTACGCCGGCGACGACCCGTGGATCGTCGAGATCAACCCGCACGCCATGGTCGGCCGCTACGAGGACATCGGCTTCCACGCCATCGGCAGCGGCGCGCCCATGGCCCAGCAGGCCGGCGCGCTGCTCGCCCACTTCCGCATGACCGAGCGGCCCGTCCGCTACGGCGTCGTGGCGGCGCAACGGGTCCTCGACGCTCTCAGCTACACCTCGCCCAGCGTCGGTGGGCCCTTCGACGTCATCCGGATCACCCCTGAGGGCACGCACCAGCTCGACGACGACGAGATCGGCGAGGCGCGCGCACGGGTGACGCGCTGGACAGAGCTGGAGCAGGCGGCACTCGACGAGCTCTTCGACTGACCGACGCCGACCGCGACCTCACGGCGCCCGGCCGACACGCGAGGTAGCGTCGACGTGACGCAGCGCCCCGAGCGCTGCCGACCGCAAGAGGAGGCGTTCGTGCAACCTGCCGCCCGGCCCGCCTACCCGGCGACGTTCGAGGTCGACCACCCCGAGCGAATCACCAACTGGAAGCCCCTGGTCCAGTGGCTGCTCGCCCTCCCCCACCTGGTCATTCTCAACGCCCTCGAGTCGCTCGCCACCTCCGTGGCGTTCATCTCGTGGTTCGTGATCCTGTTCACCGGGCGGTTGCCTGCGGGGCTCGCCGGCCTCCAGAACCTCTACATCCGCTACATGAACCGCGTCTACGCCTACGTCGCGTTCGTCGGCGAGGAGTACCCGCCGTTCGCGTACGACATGACGCCCGCCGATCCTCGTGACCACCCGACGGTGCGCACCGCGCTGGCACCGCAGCTCGACGACCGCAACCGGGTCACCGTGGGCTTCCGCCTCATCCTCGCCATCCCCCACATCGTCGTGGTGGCGGTCCTGGCCGTCGTCGCGGTGGTGGCGCTGATCATCGACGCCTTCGTCGTGCTGTTCACCGGCACACGGTCGGTCGGCCTGCGCGACTTCGTGGTCGGCGTCCTCCGGTGGAACACGCGGCTCAACGCCTACCTCCTCCTGCTGGTCGACGACTACCCGCCGTTCAGCCTCGACTGAGACACGCCGGCCGCCGCGGCCGTTCGCCCCGGCGAGTGGCCCCCGGTCGGTGTCCACGCGGCGTTCACGAAACCAGTGGTGGAACCCACCAGGGTTGCTGCCACGATGGTCGGCCATGTTGTCGGTGCGCGGGCTCACGGTCGAGATCGGCGGCACCCTC
>JAFGPU010000383.1 GCA_016936035.1 Acidimicrobiales bacterium | reverse complement strand
GATCGAGACCGAGTCCCTGCCCGGAGCCGACGAGATGGAGGCGATCGTCACCGACCAGTGCCTGCCGGTGTTCGAGACCTTCGTGGGGGTGCCGTACGAGGACTCGGTGCTGCAGGTCACCTGGCTCGAGCCCACGCCCGGGTCGTGGGACGCCGGCGACCGCGAGCTGCTGTGCATGCTCGTCGACCCGGCGGGCGAGATGACCGGCTCGGCGCAGGGCACCGCCCGCTGACCGAGCGGGCCGACCCGCGCCCGCCGACCAGCGGGCGCGGGAGGCCTGCTGCTCAGCGGGCGCGGAAGGCCGGGCGCCGGCGCTCGCGGAACGCCGCCAGCCCCTCCTGCAGGTCCTCGCTGGCCCAGGCCTGCTCGAGGGCGGCGGCTGCGTCCGGCCGTGCCTCCAGCGCGGCCTTGTGCGCCCGCAGGGTGAGCGGCGCCAGCTCTGCGATGGTGGCGGCCCACCCGAGGGCGTCGTCGAGGGTGCCGAGGCGCTGCACCAGGCCCAGGGCGTGCGCCTGCTCGCCCGAGACCACCTCGGCGGCCAGCAGCATGGACCGCGCCGGCCCGTGTCCCGCGAGCTGCGCCAGGCGTTCCACGCTCCAGAGGTCGACGGCCAGGCCGAGGCGCCCGGCGGGGATGCCGAAGCCCGCCTGCGGCGTCGCCACCCGCAGGTCGCAGGCGATCGCCAGCTGCGTGCCCGCCCCCAGGGCGGCGCCGTCCGCGGCGGCGATGGTGACGAACGGCGCCAGCCGGAGGCCGTCGAGCACCGATCGCAGCAGGGCGGTGAACGACGCGTCCTCGACGCCGCTGAGGTCGGCACCGGCGCAGAAGTGACCGCCGGCGCCGGTGAGCACCAGGGCCCGCACGTCGTCCCCGCAGGCGTCGATGGCCCCGACCAGGGCCTCGAGGGTGGCGTGATCGACGGCGTTGCGCCGTTGCGGGCGATCGATCGTCAGGACGGTGACGGGGCCTCGGGCGTCGGTCTGGATCACGGCGGCACGCTACAGCGACGGTCGCGCCGCCTCCGAGCCGAGGCGAACCCTCCCGTGGAGCGCCCACCCCATAGCATCGGCGCCGGCGGACGTGCCCCGGCTCGGGCTGGCGGCGCGCACACGACACACGAGGACGGACCATGAACGCACCCGCAGCCGGGTGGAACCCCGATCCCACGGGGCGCCACGAGCATCGCTACTGGGACGGCACCGCCTGGACCGACAACGTGGCCGACGGGGGCGTCGCCTCCGTCGATCCCGTCGCCGGAGGTGCACCCACGGCGGGCGACCCCACGACGGTCGCCGACGCCACGAGGCCCATGGACGCGACGCAGCCCTACGCGCCCCAGCCGGCGGGTTTCGGCACGCCGCCCGGCCCCGCGCCGCACGGCGGCTACGGCGAGTCCGGCCACCCGTCCCCGCCTGGCAGCGGCGAGGTGGCCTGGGCCCAGCCACCCCGGTCGGGCCCGTCGACGGGGCTGATCGTCGGATTGGCCGCCCTGGCCGTCGCCCTCATCGCCGGCATCACGTTCGTGCTGGTCAGCGACGACGACGGCGACGACGACCTCGCCACGGACGAAACGTCAGCGACGAGCGACGCGACCGCTGCCGACTCCACGGACGACACGGCGGACGGCGGTGACGACCTCGGCCTCGACGAGCTCGACGACCTCGGGGACGGCGCCTCGGACGACGCGCTCGTCTCGGTGCTGGCCGCAGGACTCGAGGAAGGCGCCGGCGGCCAGATCACCACCGAGCAGGCCGAGTGCGCGGCGGAGGCGATGCTCGACGAGATCGGGCTCGAGGGACTGATCGAGATCGGCAACAGCGGCGAGGACCCCTTCACCAGCGGGGCCCTGACCAGCGAGCAGCAGGCCGCCATCATCACGGCCATGACCGATTGCATCCCGGCCGACGTGCTCATGGGCATGGGCGGCGACGGCTGACCCCGCCCGACGGCGGATCACCGGTCCCACGCGCGGCGCCGGGCGTCAGCGGCCGCTCCACCGGGGCGGCCGCTTCTCGCGGAACGCAGCGATGCCCTCGGCCGCGTCCTCGGTGGCGGCCGTCACCGCCAGCAGCGGGTGCAGCATGCGCAGCGACGTCTCGACGTCCTGGTCCCAGACGGCGTAGAAGGCATCGCGGCCCAACCTGACGGCCGCCGGCGACTTCGCGGCGAGCGTGGCGGCGAGCTCGTCCACCGCCGCGTCGAGCTCAGCCGGGGTCACGACCCGGGTGACGAACCCGATCCGGGCGGCCTCGGCGGCGTCGACCCGCCGGCCGGTCAGCATCAGGTCGAGAGCCACCTTGGGCGGCATCGACCGGATGAGGGGCACGGTGATCATGTGGGGCCACAGCCCCACGTCGACCTCGGGGGCGCCGAAGACGGCGTCGTCCGCCGCCACCACCATGTCGCACGCCAGCGCCAGCCCGAAGCCGCCGGCCAGGGCGTACCCCCGGACCCGGGCGACGATCGGCTTGCCGAGCGCGTACATGTCCTGGAAGAGCCGGGCCAGCTCGCCGCGGGCCTCGTGCAGGTCGAACGCGCCGGCCCCGGCCATGCCCGCCAGGTCGGCGCCGGCGCAGAACGCGCGCTCGCCGGCCCCGGTCAGCACGCACACGCGCACGTCGTCGTCGGCTCGGGCGCGGGCGAACGCGGCTCGCAAGTCGGCGAGCATCGACCACGTCACGGCGTTGCGCCGTTCCGGCCGGTCGATGGTGAGCCGGGCGACGTGATCGGCGACCTCGTACCGCACGGCACCGTCGGCGGCCGGGGTCGCTGGTGGCGAGTCGGTGGCCATGGCCGCCCACGCTAGGTCGCCCGTCTGGCCCGCGTGCCGGCCGAGGGGGCACCATGCCCCGGGTGAGCACCGCCCCCCGTGACGACGACCGACCGGCGACCACCGACCCGGTGCTGGTGCGGCGCCGGCAGATGGCACGGGGCGCCAGGGCGGCCAAGCGTGTCGGCTACGCCCTGTTCGGTGTGGCGGTCGTGCTGTTCTTCGTCGGCTTCGCCACCCGTCTGACCGACGGCCTCGTCGCCGTCATCGTCGTGTGCATGGGCGTCGGCTCGGTGCTGCTCGCCCCTGCCATCGTCATCGGCTACGCGGTCAAGGCCGCGGATCGCGAGGATCGGGAGCGCGGCGTGGGCAGGTAGGCGATCCCGGCCGAACGTCACTGCGCGGATCGCCCTCGACTGTTACCGTGAGGTAACCCATATGAACGGCGTCACACCGGGGTGGCGTCGCTGGGGGCACCCATGAAGGACACCAGCCACGTGGCCACCCGCCTGCCCGCCGCTCGTCGGCGCCGCCAGCTGCTCGACGTCGCGCTCCGGGTCTTCGCGGAACAGGGGTTCCACGACGCCTCGATGAACGACATCGCCGTCGCCGCCGGCGTCACCAAGCCCGTCCTGTACCAGCACTTCACCTCGAAGCGCGAGCTCTTCGCCGAGCTGCTCGGTGACGTGGGGCGCGACCTGCAGGACACGATCACCAAGGCGGTCACGGCCGCCGAGAGCCCCCGCGAGATGGTGGAGCTCGGGTTCGTGGCGTACTTCTCGTACGTCAACGAGCACCGCAACGCCTTCCAGCTGTTCTACGGCGGCAGCATGGCTCGCGACCAGGAGTTCGCCGAGGTCGTCAACCAGACCGAGAGCGCACTGGCCGACATGGTGGCCGAGCTCATCGAGATCGACGGCGTCCCGCCCGACCAGCGCCGCGTGCTCGGTCACGGCATCGTCGGCATGATCGAGGGGGCGAGCATCCACTGGCTCAAGACCAGCAGCGAGGCCGACCCGGCCACGCTCGCCCACCAGCTCGCCGACCTGGCCTGGCGCGGGCTGCGCGGCGTCGAGCCCTGACCCCGGGGGCAGCGGGCCCCGGGCTGCGAACGCTCGTGCCCGGGCCCGACCTCGGGCGACCGACATGTGCCCGGACGCGACAGCGCCGCCTGTAGGGGGGATACAGACGGCACCGTCATTCTGCAGAGAGCGACGAGTGGAGGGGGGAGTACTCGTACTCGATCCGCAGGCCTTGTTGAACTGTCAAACCTTGGCCCCCGGATGGCTGCCGCCACCCGGTGAGCGTTACGGGGATCATGATAGAGCGACGACGCGCCGGTGACCCGTCAGCAGCGCGTGTCAGTTGTCACGTCGTGCGGGCACGACCGCACAGAGCGGTCGTTCGAGGTTGGACGCCTGCTCAGCCCGCACCCGGCTCGTCCGGGACGCCACCGTCGGTCTCGCCGGCGCGCTCGTCCCGGTCGGCCCACTCGAGCAGCTCGTCGATGGCGAAGACGGCCCCGTCGATGCCCGCGTGGAGGTCACCGAGCTCGGCGAACCGCCGGGGCACGGTGTGCAGCGTGCAGTCCCCCGGTTCGACCGTGTCGACCTCGTCCCAGGTGATCGGCGTCGACACGGTGGCCTCGGGCACCCCCCGCACGGAGTAGGCCGCAGCCATCGTGTGGTCTCGGGCGTTCTGGTTGTAGTCGACGAAGACGGCCGTGGGGTCACGGTCCTTGCGCCACCACGTGGTCGTCACGGCATCCGGGGCACGCCGCTCGACCTCGCGGGCGAAGGCGAGCGCGGCGCGCCGCACGTCGGTGAACCCGAACGCCGGCTCGATGCGCACGTAGACGTGGAGCCCGTTGCCGCCCGAGGTCTTCGGCCAGCCGACCGCCCCGAGCTCGTCCAGCACCTCGTGCGCCACATGGGCCACGCGGCGCACGGTGGCGAGGGGGCATGCCGGCATGGGGTCGAGGTCGATGCGCCACTCGTCGGGCTTCTCGGTGTCCGCCCGGCGCGAGTTCCAGGGGTGGAACTCGACGGTCGACATCTGCACCGCCCAGACGACGTGGGCCAGCTCGGTCACGCACAGCTCGTCGGCGTGCTGCCCGTAGCGCGGGAAGTGGACGCGCACGATCTCGAGCCACGGGGGCGCCCCGGCCGGGACGCGCTTCTGGTGGACCTTGTCGCCGGCGACCCCCGTCGGGAAGCGGTGCAGCATGCAGGGCCGCTCGCGCAGGGCGTTGACGATGCCCGGCCCGACGGCCAGGTAGTACTCGACGAGGTCGAGCTTGGTGGCTCCGGTGGCGGGGAAGTACACGCGGTCCGGGTTGGTGACGCGCACCGTCCTCTCGCCCACCTGCACCTCTGCCGCCGGAGCCTTCGCCATCTGCGTGACGGTACCGGGGGGACGGCTCGGGGTGGGACGCACGACGGCGCCGGGCCCGATCGACCGGGCCGGCGCCTCGCGCACGAGGACGACGCGGCCAGGGGGTGTGGTGGTCAGGGGCGCTGGACGGGCTGCCAAAGCCGGTCGACGGGCAAGACGTGGATCCGGTCCTGGTCGGTGCTGTATGAACGCTCGCCGGTACTGAGCGCGACACCGGCAACAAGGCGGTCACCTAGCAGGTCACGCAGTTTCACCAACCCGCGCAGGTCCTTGCCGGCGATGCGCTGGTTGGCCTTGACCTCGAACGCGAGCACCCGACCGTCCTCGAACTCCACGACGAGGTCGACCTCGTCATCGTCCGCTCGCCAATGGCCGAGAGTCACAGGCTCGTCGAGCCAGGAGACCTGCTTGCGCAGCTCTCCGACGACGAAGGTTTCCAGGAGATGCCCGAACTCGCTGAGCGCCGTCGGATCGAGCGTGGCCAACCGCTGCGGGTTCGACCCGAGCAACCAGGCAGCGAGCCCCGAGTCGACGACGTGGACCTTGGGCAGGCGCGCCGCTCGGGCCCGTAGCGTCTTGCCCCATGCTGGCAACCGCTGCACCAGGCACAAGTCCTCGAGGAGACGGACGTAGCTGTCGATCGTCTCCCGGTGGACCTCGAGGCCGCTCGATGCCGCGGCGACGTTCAGCACCTGACCGGTCTGGCCCGCCAAGCGATCGAGCAGCTGCGACAGCACCGCCCGTTGACGGACCTTCGCCAACTCGGCCGCGTCGCGTTCGACGCTGAGCCTCACGTAGTCACGGAACCACCGCGACCGGGCGGCGCCCTGGCGACGCAGGGCGAGTGGGAATCCCCCGGCACACACCCGGTCGATGTAGTCACCCCGCGAGGTCAGCGACCGCGGGACCGCGGCAACCGCCTGAGCCGAATCGTCCAGGAGCGCAGGAAGCAGATCCTCTCGCACCCCGGCGATCTCGCCCTGGGACAACGGAAGGATCGTCAGCACGTGGAGCCGGCCCGTCAGTGCCTGCGCGGTGCGGGGAATCGCGTCGTGACGGGTCGACCCGGTGAGGACCGCCGTGCCTGGGACAGTGCCCTCCCGGTTCAGCCGGGCCTTGAGCGCGTCGAGCAGGTCGACCGCCCGCTGGTACTCGTCGATGCACACCGGCGGCGGGCCGGACACCGCCAACGACGGGTTCGCCACGACCGCGTCGAGCACCGCCGGATCGTCGAGATCGATCACCTCGACTCCGTGCTCCAACGCGAAGCTCTGCAACAGGGTGGACTTGCCCACCGAACGAGGACCATGCAGCGCGATCACCGGCTCGTCGGCGATGAGTGCCGCGAGCACCTCCTGGATCCGACGGGCAACGATCCGTTCCGACAGCTCGGCCACGCACCGACCCTACCATCTAACCGTAGTTTCAGAGCTCATCTAACCAGAAGATCTGAGCACATCTAACCGGAATATCTGAGCACTCTACCCCGCGCCATCGCCGCTGGGTGTTCCGCCAGTCAGCTCGAACACATCGCCCGGAGGAGTGCATCGGCGAGCTCCTCCTCGAACACGGCGTGCCCTGATCGGCCATGGCCTGCGCCAGGCACGGGGTCAGGGCGGGGTTCTCGACCACGAACGCCGCCCGGTCGGGCGCAAGGGGCTCGATCGGCCAGCGCTGGAGCTGCGAGAGCGTGAGCTCCAGCGGCTCCGACACGTCACGGTGCAGACGCAGTACGGGCGCGAGCGCAGGCCGGCTCCCAGGTCGAGCCCGAGGGCGAGGACGTTCGACGACAGCGGATCGGGGGATCACCCGCACGAGCTCCCAGGTCGCACGGAGCTCCTCGGCCGTCACCGGACGCGCCTCGCCGGCAGCGTCGGCGATCGCTGCGGTCACGAGGCGAGCGACGGGCCGGCCGGGGTCGAGCGCGCCGAAATCGAACGAGATCTAGATACTGGCCGATCGAGCCGACTGGAGAGGGCCGCCCGTCCGCGACGAAGTCATCCGCCCTGGCGAGGACGAAACCCCAGGTCGGCGACTACTCGACGCGCAGGCCGCTGATCGCCCGGGCGATGACGAGCTGCTGGATCTGCTCGGTGCCCTCGAAGATGTCGTAGATCTTCGCGTCGCGGTGGAAGCGCTCGACGGGGTACTCGCGCGTGTAGCCGTAGCCGCCCAGGATCTGGATGGCCCGCTCGGTGGCCCACACAGCGACGCGGCCGGCCTTGAGCTTGGACATCGAGCCCTCGGCGTTGGTGTAGCCGCCGTTGCGCGACAGCCACGCGGCCCGGTGGACGAGCAGGCGGGCGGCGTCGATCTCGGTGGCCATGTCGGCCAGCATGAACGAGATCGCCTGGTTCTCGATGATGGCCTTGCCGAACGCCCGGCGCTCCTTGGCGTAGTCGAGCGCGTACTCGTAGGCGGCACGGGCGATGCCGATGGCCATGGCGGCCACCGCCGGCCGGGTGGCCTCGAAGGTGGCCATGGCCGGCTGCTTGGCGCCGGTCTTCTGCTGGTCGCGGGCGCGCGCCAGCTTCTCGTCGAGCTTCTCCTTGCCACCGAGCAGCAGGCTTCCGGGGACGCGCACGTCGTCGAGCACCACCTCGGCGGTGTGCGAGGCCCGGATGCCGTGCTTCTTGTACTTCTGGCCCTGCGAGATGCCCTTGGTGCCGGGCGGGACGATGAAGCTCGCCTGGCCCCGGCCCTTCAGCGCCGGGTCGACCGCGGCCACCACGACGTGGACGTCCGCGATGCCGCCGTTGGTGATCCACGCCTTGGTGCCGTTGAGCACCCACTCGTCGTTGGCCTCGTCGTAGACGGCGCGGGTCTTGAGCGAGCTGACATCCGAGCCGGCGTCGGGTTCGGACACGCAGAACGCGCCGAGCTGGATCTGGTCAGCGGTCCCGAAGCACTGGGGCACCCACTCCATGACCTGCTCGGGGGTGCCGGTGCCGGCGATGCCAGCGGCGGCGAGGCCGGAGCCGAAGATCGCCAGGCCGATGCCGGCGTCGCCCCAGAACAGCTCCTCGAGGGCGACCGGCAGCGTCAGGCCCGACGGGTCGCCGAGCGAGGACTGGGCGAAGAAGTCGAACGAGTAGAGGCCGATCTTGGCGGCCTCCTCGACGATCGGCCAGGGGAACTCCTCTTTCTCGTCCCACTCCTCGGCCGCCGGTCGCACCACGGACTCGGCGAAGTCGTGGACCCACTTCTGGATCTGCTGCTGGTCTTCGTTCAGGGTGAGGGAGAACTCGCTCATCGGTCAGCCCTTCGGTCGGGTGTGCTGGTCGGGGACGCCACGACCGGAACGGTTACCGGCCGGTAACAAGACGGTACGTAGGCTAGCGGCTGTCACAACAGTCTGCAGCCGGGAAACGGTCACGGGGTGGCACCCGCCTCGCCGACCGCGACGGTGCTCCGTTGCCGCACCCCCTCGCGCACCACCTCGAACGGCTCGCAGTACCGGCTGTCGCCGAAGCGCCCCCAGTAGCGGCCCGTCGCCCGCACCATCTCGGGATCGAGGTACCTGCGGGCCGTGATCTGGGTGCCGAAGGCACCGATCGCCTCGATCTTCGCTTCGATGAACGGATCGACGGTCACGAACCGGCCGGGTCGGAAGTCGACGGTGGCCGACGGTCCCTCGTAGCAGTAGACCGCGCGGACCCGGCGCGTCGCGGACAGGGTGGCCTGGTGCGTGTTGCGGTGGTCCTTGCGCTGGTCGTTGGCCGTGTGCGTGTAGACGATGGTGGGAGCGAACTCGGCGACGACCCCGTCGATCAGGCCCACCGTCGGCTCGGTCTCGGAGATGCGGTCGGGCTCGAGGTCGTACAGGTACAGCTCGGCGCCGAGCAGCTCGGCGGCCCGCGCCGCCTGGGCGGCACGCTCCAGGCGCACGTCGCCGTCGGCGCCGTGGCTCAGGGCGAGCACCGCCACCTCGTCGCCCATGAAGCGGTGGCGCAGCAGCGTGCCGCCGACGCCGACCTCGACGGCATCGGGATGGGCGCCGACGGCCAGCACCCGCTCGTTCCCCGCGCCGGCGGCCCGGCCCCGCCGGACCAGCCGGCCGACCTGATCGGCCAGCGCCTGGGGCTCGATGGGCTTCACCAGGAAGTCGTCGACCTCGCTGCGCAGGGCCTGAACCGCCACCTCCAAGTCGGCGTTCGCCGTCATCAGGGCCATCGGCAGGCCCGGGTGCGCCGCCTTCATCTCCCGGACGAGGTCGAAGCCCGACGCGCCGGGCAGCCCGATGTCGACGAGGAGGGCGTCGTAGTCCGCCGCATCGAGGTGCCGCTCGGCCGCGATGGCGTCGCCGACGGCGGTGGCCGTGTACCCGGCCCGTTCGAGCGCCCGCACCAGGAAGCGCGCGGTGCCCTCGTCGTCCTCGACGATCAGGACGTGTCCGGGCGGGCGTGCACCCGTGTCGCCTGAGCTTGCCATGGTCACCGCCTGCGTCGTGGAGCGAGCCTGCGACCCGCGCGCTCTCTGTGACCCAACGGTACAGTGCAACCACTGTGAGCGACATGGCGGCCACATCGAGAGAGCGGCGCATGTCGGCCCTTCCGGCGCCGCTCCGGGCACGGACCCGCTTCGGTCGCTGGTGGCTCGGTCTGCCGCTGCGCAGCAAGGGCGCCGTGCTGATCATGGTGCCGCTGGCCGTCACGGTCGGGGTGCTCGTCGCCGCCTTCGTGCTCCAGCAGAGGGCGGCCAACCTGCGCGAGGAGCTGCGCGTCGGCACCAACACGCTCATCGAGACCTCGCTGCTCACGGAGGCCGTGGGCGAGGCCGACAGCGCCGTGCGCGGCTACGCGGCCACGGGAGATCCGGGGTTGCTCGGCCCGTACCAGTCCCTCGACGCCACGCTGCCCACCCGCCTGCGCCAGATCACCGCCGGCGCACCCGACGCCCACCTCGCGGGCCTCCAGGAGACGGCGCAGGCAGCGACGGGGGCGGTCGACGCCCTGGGACGGGCGCGTGACGGGATCGCGACCGCACCGGAGGACCGGGCCAGCGCCGCAGCGATCCTCCAGGAGGAGATCGCGGACGTCGAGACGTTCCTGGCCACCGCCGCCGTCGTGCGCACCGACCTGCTGAGCGATGTCACCGACCAGGCCGACGAGTCGCTGCGCCTGCAGGACCTGACCCAGTGGACGCTGATGCTCGGCCTGCTCGCGGTGATCGCCACCAGCCTCGCCGGCGGGGCCATCATCGCCAGCAGCATCATCGACCGCACGGTGGTGCTGTCCGACAACATCAGGCGGTTCTGGCAGGGCAGGCCCCTCACGCCCGTCGTCGATGCGCGAGACGAGATCGGGCAGTTGAGCGCCTCACTGGGCCGGGTGGGTCGCCTCCTCGCCGAGAACGAGCGCGACCTCCGAGCGAGCCGCGACGAGGCGCTGGCGGCCACCGCGGCCAAGGACGAGTTCCTCTCGCGGGTCAGCCACGAGCTGCGCACACCGCTGAGCGCCATCATCGGGTTCGGACAGCTCCTGCAGACCGAGGAGCTGAGCGACGACGACCGCGAGAGCGTCGACCACATCGTCCGGGCGGGTCACCACCTGCTCTCCCTCATCAACGAGGTCCTCGACATCGCGCGGATCGAGGCCGGTGCGGTCTCGATGTCGGTCGAGCCCGTCCTCGTCGACGACGTCGTCGGCGAGGCCGTGGCGTTCGTCCGGCGCCAGGCCGACGACCGGGAGCTCTCGATAACCGTCGACGCGCCGGACCAGCTGACCGTGCAGGCCGACCGGCAGCGCCTCGAGCAGGTGATGCTGAACCTGCTGACCAACGCCGTGAAGTACAACCGCCACGGCGGGCGCATCGCGGTGGCGGCCACGGCCACCGACCCGCCCCCGGGGGCCGGCCGGGACGACGACGACCGGTGGGTGCGCCTCTCGGTCACCGACACGGGACCGGGCATCGCCCCCGACGGCCTCGA
This sequence comes from Acidimicrobiales bacterium, assembly GCA_016936035.1. Classification (GTDB taxonomy): domain Bacteria; phylum Actinomycetota; class Acidimicrobiia; order Acidimicrobiales; family VFJN01; genus ZC4RG19. The sequence continues at coordinate 4,068 of JAFGPU010000383.1, read as the reverse complement.
CCAGCTGTTCGAGCCGTTCGAGCGGCTGGGCGTCGACGACCTGGGCATCGACGGCACCGGCGTCGGCCTCGCGCTGTCGAAGGGGCTGGTCGAGGCCATGGGCGGCGCGATCGGCGTGGAATCGACGCTCGGGACGGGCTCCACGTTCTGGGTCGACCTCCCCCGGGGCGACAGCACGCGCGTCCCCGCACCCGCGGCGGCGCCGCCGTCACCGCGGACGACGATCCGGGGCGAGGGCCCGGGGCCCCTCGTGCTCTACATCGAGGACAACCGGGCCAACCAGCGCCTGGTCGAGAGGGTGCTACGCGACCGCCCGGAGCGCCTCGAGATGGTGGCGACCGGACAGGCGGGCATCGATGCCACGCGCGAGCACCGACCCCACCTCGTGCTGCTCGACCTCGGACTGCCCGACCTGGACGGCCACGAGGTGCTCGAGCGGCTGAAGGCCGACCCGGGTACCGCCGACATCCCCGTCGTCGTGATCTCCGCGGATGCGACCCAGCGCTCCCGCGACCGGCTGTACCGGGAGGGTGCGGTGGGGTACATGGCGAAGCCGGTGCAGGTGGGTGATCTCGTCGACCTGCTGGACCGCTTCGCCGCCACGGCGGCCGACGGCTCCACGGGCGAACGTCGTCGCGCGTCGATGCGCGCATAGGACACCCGTTCGCTGGGTACGGGTGGGGGGACGCCAGGTGCCCGGTGGACGCGAAGGCGGGCGCCCGACAACCGACGACAGCCCCGGGGGAAGATTCACCATGCGCTGGCCGATCCGTCGTGCCCTCACAGTCGCCCTGGGCGCCGCCCTCGTGGCGGCGTCCGCCTGCTCTGACGACGACGAGGGGGTGCCGGTCGACGGCGCGGGCGGCGGGGGCGACTTCGTCGCCGCGATCAGCGCCCAGCCCGACCAGCTCGACCCCCACCAGACCACGGCGTACGCCAGCTTCCAGGTCCTCGAGAACGTCTACGACACCCTGGTGGTGCCCGACCCGGAGGACCTGACGTTCGAACCGGCCCTCGCCACCGAGTGGGAGACGAGTGACGACGGCCTCACGTGGACCTTCACCCTGCGCGACGACGTCACGTTCCACGACGGCTCCGAGTTCGACGCGGACGACGTCGTCTACACGTTCCGGCGCATCATCGACGACGAGCTGCAGAACGCCTACCGGTTCGCCACGGTCAGCGACATCACCGCGCCCGACGCCACCACCGTCGAGTTCGAGCTGAGTGAGCCCACCCCCAACCTGCTCGACCACGTGGGCAGCTACAAGGGGGTCGCCATCCTGCCCGAGGGGGCCGCCGACGACCTCGACCTGGCCACCGAGGCCAACGGCACCGGCCCGTTCACGCTGGCCAGCTCGACGGCCAGCGGCATCACCCTCGAGGCGTTCGACGACTACTGGGGCGACGGGCCCGAGGTCGGCTCGGTCGAGTTCCAGTTCATCAGCGAGCCGACCACGGCGCTGACGGCCCTCGAGACCGGCGAGGTCCACTGGACCGACAACATCCCGCCCCAGCGCGTCGAGGAGCTCGAGGGCGGCAGCGGCGTCACCGTCGAGACCGTGCCCAGCGTCGACTACTGGTACATGGCCACCAACTTCGCCGTGCCCCCGTTCGACCAGGCCGAGGTGCGCGAGGCCATCGCCCTCGCCCTCGACCGCGAGGCCATCGCAGACGCCGCCCAGTTCGGGCTGGCCACGGTCAACCAGACCGCCATCCCCGAGGACTCGTTCTGGTACCACGACTACGCGCCCTACGAGCGTGACGTCGACGCCGCCCAGCAGCTGCTCGACGACGCTGGCGTGAGCGACGTCACCATGGGCCTGATGGTCACCGACGAGTACCCCGAGACCGTCGAGGTCGCCCAGGTCATCGCCGCCAACCTGGGCGAGATCGGCATCACCGTCGACATCCAGACCGAGCAGTTCAGCACCTGGCTCGACCGCCAGGGCCAGGGCGACTTCGACGCCTTCATGCTCGGGTGGCTCGGCAACCTCGACCCGTACGGCTACTACCACAGCCAGCACATCTGCGACGGCGAGAACAACTACCAGGGCTACTGCGACCCGGAGACCGACCAGCTGCTCGACGACGCGGCCACCGAAGAGGACGAAGACGCCCGCAAGCAGCTCTACGACGAGGCCGCCGAGCGCATCGTCGACGCCAACAGCTACATCTACCTGTACAACCCGAGCGTCGTGCAGGGCTGGGGCGAGGACGTCGAGGGCTACGAGATCCGGGCCGACCGGGCCATCAACTTCGAGACGGTCAGCCTGTCGTGACCACAGGGCCGGCGGGTCACCGGCGCGGCGGGCGGCCGCGCCGGTGACCCGCTACCTGGTGCGGCGGCTGGGGCAGGCCGTGGTGGTGCTGTTCGGTGTCAGCGTCGCGGTCTTCTCGATCATCCACCTGGTGCCGGGCGACCCCGTGCGGCTGGCGCTCGGCACCCGGTTCAACCAGCAGACCTACGACGCCCTGGTGGCCCGGGCCGGACTCGACGACCCGCTGATCGCGCAGTACGTCAACTGGCTGGGCAACGCGGTCCGGGGCGACCTCGGCGTCAGCTTCCGCTCGGGCCAGCCCGTCACCGACCTCATCCTCGAGCGCCTGCCCGCCACGATGTCGCTCGCCCTGGCGGCCATCGTGGTGGCCCTGCTCATCGCGCTGCCGCTCGGGCTCGTGTCCGCGCTGCGGCCCCGTTCGGCGGTCGACTACGTGGCCACGTTCGCGAGCCAGGCGGGCCTCAGCATCCCCGACTTCTGGTTGGCCATCGTCGCCATCCTCCTCTTCTCGCTGACCCTCGGCTGGCTGCCCTCCAGCGGCTACGTGCCCCTCACCGACGACCCGGTCGAGTGGGCCCGCCACCTGGTGCTGCCCGCCGTCGTGGTCGGCACGGTCTCCGGTGCGATCCTCACCCGCTTCGTGCGGTCCAGCGCGCTGGAGGCGCTGAGCCAGGACTACACCCGCACCGCCCGGGCCAAGGGCCTGCCGGCCCGCACGGTCATCAACCGCCACGTGCTGCGCAACGCGCTCGTGCCGGTCATCACGGTCACCGGCATCCAGCTCGCCTACCTGCTGTCGGGCGTCGTGGTGGTCGAGGTGGTCTTCGCCTGGCAGGGCCTGGGCCAGCTCGCGCTGCAGGCCGTCGAGACCCGCGACTACCCCCTGCTGCAGGGCGCCGTCCTGCTGTTCGCCGTGTTCTTCCTCGTCGTCAACCTGATCGTCGACCTCATCTACGCGGTCGTCGATCCCCGCATCTCGCACCGGTGACCCGACGATGACCACCGATGCGGACAACGAGCCGGGCAGCGTGACGGGCACCGGGGCCGGCGCCGACGACGGCACCGAGGCGGGCACCGTGGCGGCGCCCGACGAGGCCACCGGCATCGCCGGCGTCCTGCGCGTGGTGGTGCGCAACCGGCTGGCGGCCGTGGCGCTCGCCGTGCTGGCCGTGTTCGTCGTGGTCGCCCTGGCGGGCGACCGGCTCGCCCCCTACGGACGGAACGAGGTGTCGAGCGCCGACAGGTTGCAGGGCCCCAGCCTCGACCACCTCTTCGGCACCGACCAGCTCGGGCGGGACGTGTTCTCGCGGGTGCTCATCGGGGCCGAGTCGTCGCTGCGGGTCGGCCTGGTGGCGGTCAGCATCGCCCTGGTCGGCGGCGTCGTGCTGGGCCTGGTCGCCGGCTTCTACCGGGGCTGGATCGACGACGTGATCATGCGCGCCATGGACGTGCTGTTCGCGTTCCCGGCGATCCTGCTGGCCATCGCCATCCTCGCCATCCGCGGGCGGGGCTCGACCAACGCGATGATCGCCATCGGCATCGTCTACACGCCGATCTTCGCCCGGGTCACCCGGGCCAGCGTGCTCAGCGTCCGCGAAGAGGTGTACGTGCGGGCCGCCCGCTCCATCGGCGCCGGCGACCTGCGCATCATGGGCCGCCACGTGCTGCCCAACGTGGCCGCCCCGGTGATCGTCCAGACGTCGGTCAGCCTGGCGTTCGCCATCCTGTCCGAGGCCGCCCTGTCGTTCATCGGACTGGGCACCCAGCCCCCGGAGCCCTCGTGGGG
>JAFGPU010000382.1 GCA_016936035.1 Acidimicrobiales bacterium | reverse complement strand
TCCCGAGGTGACGCGTCATGGCAGCCGTCTGCGAGGTGTGCGGCAAGCACCCGTCCTGGGGCATGAGTGTCAGCCACTCGCACCGGCGTACCAAGCGCCGGTGGAACCCCAACATCCAGCGTGTGCGCGCCATGGTCGACGGCGCGCCCAGGCGGATCCAGGCCTGCACCGGCTGCATCAAGGCCGGCAAGGTCACCAAGGTCGTCCACTGACCCGTCACTGACGTCGCGACCGCTCTGCGGCGTGCACATCGACCCGGGGCGCCCTGCGGGGCGCCCTTGTCGCGTCCTGGTTCAGCGTGCTTTGCGCCGGGAAGTGACGGGTCAGATACGGTGACGGAACCCCAACCACGAGCAGTCCGAGCAGGGAGTCCGATCGGTGCAAGGCGTGATCAAGGCGTACGACCCCACCTCGAAGGACGGCATCGTCGTACGTGACACCGACCTCTCCGAGGTCGACCTGGCTCCGGACGCGCTCGAAGGATCGGTCTTCCGCCTGCTCCGCCAGGGGCAGCGCGTGATCTTCGACCTCGACGGCGAGGGTCGTGCCACGCGCCTGCGGTTGGGGTCGGAGGTCGACATGGGGACGCCTGGGCTCGACCCCGAGCGCTTCCCGCCAGGGGACGACTCGACCTCCGTGTGACCCGTTCACCCAGGACATCGCCGACCGGAGGATCATGGCTGCAACCACCACCAACCAGAAGCTCAAGGACTGGGTCGACCATTGGGCGGGTGTGCTCCAGCCAGATGCTGTCGAGTGGTGCGACGGCTCCGACGAGGAGTGGGAGCGCCTGACGCAGCTGTTGATCGACGGCGGCACGCTCGAGCGCCTCGCCGACGACAAACGCCCGAACAGCTTCCTCGCCCTGTCCGACCCGGGTGACGTCGCCCGGGTCGAGGACCGCACCTTCATCTGCTCCGAGCGCGAGATCGACGCCGGCCCCACCAACAACTGGCGCAATCCGGCCGAGATGAAGGCTGAGCTCACGGGGTTCTTCACGGGCGCCATGCGGGGCCGCACCATGTACGTGGTGCCGTTCTCGATGGGGCCGCTGGGGTCGCACATCTCCCACATCGGCGTGCAGCTCACCGACTCGGCGTACGTCGCCATCAGCATGCGCATCATGACCCGCATGGGTCAGGGCCCGCTCGACGTGCTCGGCGCCGACGGCGAGTTCGTCCCCTGCCTGCACTCGGTCGGCTATCCGCTGGTCGACGCCGACGGCAACGCCCGCGACGACGTTCCGTGGCCGTGCGACGCCGACAACAAGTACATCGTGCACTTCCCCGAGACCCGCGAGATCTGGTCGTACGGGTCGGGCTACGGCGGCAACGCCCTGCTCGGCAAGAAGTGCTTCGCGCTGCGCATCGCCTCGACGATGGCGCGCGACGACGGGTGGCTGGCCGAGCACATGCTCATCCTCGGCGTCACGCCGCCGGGGGGCGAGAAGCGCTACGTCGCCGCCGCCTTCCCGTCGGCCTGCGGCAAGACCAACATGGCCATGATGATCCCCACCCTGCCGGGGTGGAAGGTCGAGACCATCGGCGACGACATCGCCTGGATGAAGTTCGGCGACGACGGGCGCCTATACGCCATCAACCCGGAGGCCGGGTTCTTCGGCGTGGCCCCGGGCACCGGCGAGGACACCAACCCGAACGCGGTGAAGATGCTGCACAGCAACTCGATCTTCACCAACGTGGCCAGGACCGACGACGGTGACGTCTGGTGGGAGGGGCTCTCCGAGCCGCCCGCGCACCTCCAGGACTGGCGCGGCGACGACTGGAGCCCCGACAGCGACGCTCCGGCCGCGCACCCGAACTCGCGGTTCACGACGCCCGCCGCGCAGTGCCCGTCGATCGCGCCGGAGTGGGAGGACCCCCAGGGGGTGCCCATCTCGGCCATCCTCTTCGGCGGCCGGCGCGCCACGAACGTGCCGCTGGTGACCGAGTCGTTCGACTGGACCCACGGCGTGTTCCTCGGCTCGATCATGAGCTCGGAGACCACGGCGGCCCAGGCCGGAGCGGTCGGCAAGCTGCGGTTCGACCCCTTCGCCATGCTGCCGTTCTGCGGCTACAACATGGGCGACTACTTCGCCCACTGGCTCGACATCGGCAGGGCCACCGACGCCGACAAGCTGCCCAAGCTGTTCTGGGTCAACTGGTTCCGCCGTGACGAGGACGGCTCGTTCCTGTGGCCGGGCTTCGGCGAGAACAGCCGCGTGCTCAAGTGGATCGTCGAGCGCGTGGCCGGCGAGGGCGAGGCGGTCGACACGCCGATCGGCCGGGTCCCGACCGACCAGGCCCTCGACACGACCGGCCTCGACATCGACGCCGAGACGTTGGCCAAGGTGGTGCACGTCGACGCCGACCTGTGGCGCCACGAGCTGCCCCAGATCGAGGAGCACTACCGCTCGATCGGCGACACCGTGCCGAGCGAGCTGCGCGAGCAGCTGGTGGCATTGGAGAAGCGCCTGGCCGGCAACTGATCGCCGCGCCGGCGTCGCCGGCGCTGGTCTCGGTCGCGGTGCCGCCCTCCGGGGCGGCACCGCCGCGTCGGGCCCCGGAGGACGGCGGTCACCCCGAGCCGTACGCCGCCATCTGGTCGAGCATGGCGAGCGCGTCGTCGGGAACGGCGTGTCCCCGGTCGCGGTACACGGCGGCGACGTTGACCACGAAGCGCTCGCGCTCGCCGAGCCCTGCATAGTCGCCGAGGTCGATGTCGCGGGCGGCCTCGAGGGGGGTCATCCCGGCCTCGGCGCGGGCCGCCGCCTCGCGCTCGACGAACGCGAAGTAGTCGCGCTGGTTCGCCACCGCCGCGGTGTCGCACACCGGACCATGCCCGGGCACAACGGTCTCGGGGGCCAGGTCGATGATGCGGTCGCAGGCGGCGACCCAGTTGGCCACGGGTCCGGCCCAGACGATGGGATGCCCGCCGTTGAAGAGGATGTCGCCCGTGAACAGCACGCGTCGCGCCGGGACGTGGACGATCACGTCGCCGCGGGTGTGGGCCGGCCCCACCTCGACGAGGTGCACCTCGGTGTCGCCGACCCGCAGGGCCAGCTCACCGTCGAAGGTGGTGGTGGGCGGCACCAGCTCGATGTCGTCGAAGTCGAAGGCGCCGAACATCCGGCG
>JAFGPU010000381.1 GCA_016936035.1 Acidimicrobiales bacterium | reverse complement strand
TCGCCCGCCCAGATCGAGTGCGTCGGGCAGACGATGACGCACGACGGCTCGAGGCCGACGTCGATGCGGTGGGCGCAGAAGTTGCACTTCTGGGCGGTGAGCTCGTCGGGGTCGATGTAGAGGGCGTCGTAGGGGCAGGCGTTCATGCAGGACTTGCAGCCGATGCACGACGCGGTGTCGAAGTCGACGATGCCGTTGCTGCGGTGGAACAGCGCCGAGGTCGGGCAGATCTCGACGCAGGGGGCGTCCTCGCAGTGGTTGCAGCGCATCACCGAGAACTGCCGGGTCGCGTGCGGGAACGTGCCCGTCTCGATGTACTTGACCCACGTGCGGTTCACCCCGAGGGGGACCTCGTGCTCCGCCTTGCAGGCGACCGTGCAGGCGTGGCAGCCGATGCACGTGTCCTGATCGATCAGAAATCCGAGTCGCGTCAGTGCTCCGTCCCCCCGTCCAGAACTCCTAAAGACCGGACATTTGGATGTAATCAGGTGGCGGAGAGCCCGTCAAGCGGTCACGAGGCCAGCAGGGAGTCTGGCGGCGCACTGCTCGCGCGCTGGCCGTTCCCGCTGTGCGACCACGTGGCGGCGAACGTGTACCGATCGCCGCGCACCGTCGTGAGGCGCCACTCGATCGGGCTGTCACCGGAGTAGCTGAGCCGCTCCATCGAGAACACCGCCTGGCGCCCCCGTAGGCCGAGCATCTCGCGCTCGGCGTCGTCGGGCACGGCGGCGCGGACCCATTCCTTGCCGGACGTGGGCCGGGTGCCGCAGCGCGACGCCAGCTCGTCGTAGAGGGCCGTGTGCGTGAAGTCGACCTCGAGCAGCGGCCGGGCCAGCGACGCGGGCAGCCACACGACGTCGTGGGCGAGCGGCTGGCCGTCGATCAGCCGCAGCCGCTCGAGGCGGACGAGCGGGTCGGTCGGCGGCAGCTCGAGGTGGTCAGCCGCGTCGGCGTCGGTCGCCTCCGAGAGGTCGACGACTTGGCTGCGCTGTTCGAACCCTTGCGCCTCGACCGAGCGGAAGAGGCTGTAGACGACCCCCGGACCCCATGACTGCTCGATGGCGGGGGCCCGCACGAAGGTGCCGCGCCCCCGCTCGCGGCTGAGGACGCCCTCGTCCTGTAGGCGCCGCACCGCGTCGCGCACCGTGTGGCGCGACACGCCGTACGCCGCGGTCAGCTCGGCGTCGGTGGGGAACTGGCCGGCGAACTCGCCGGCCGCCAGGCGGCGCCGCAGGTCCTGGAGCACCTGGGCCCACAGGGGCATCGGGCTCGACCGGTCAATGATGGCCACAGGTTCCAATGTACGGACCTGGGCGGGGAGCGCAAAGCCGGCGACTGCGGCTCAGCGCGCTGGGGAGTTGTCGTCCTCCGCCGCGCGCGGGACCGTGCGGACGTCGTCGACCGTCACGTTGACCTCGAGGACGTCGAGGCCGAGCATGCGGTTGGTCTGGGCGGCGACGTTGGCCTGGACCTGGCGCGCCACGTCCATGACGACGTGACCGAACTCGACCATGATCGTCACGTTCACGGTGACCTCGTGGCCGGAGACATCGGCCTTGACCCCCTGGTCACCTCGCTTGTTGCCGATGCCGATGCGCTCGCGGACGCTCTCGACCGCGCGCGCGATGTCGCCACCGAGGTCGGCGACGCCGTCGACCTCCATGGCGGCGAGGGCGGCCACCTTCTCGACGACCTCGTCCGCGATGTGGATCCGCCCCTTCACCTCGGGCGCGCGCCGTTGGGCCGGTCCCGGCTCGGCCGGGGACGCGTGCTGCGGTGGCCCCGCCTGAGGCCCCGCCGGCGGCGTCCCGGGGCGGGTGGGGGCGGCCGCGGACGCGGCGCCGGAGACCGACCCGCCACCGCTGACGGACGCGGGGCCGCCACCGCTGACGGGCGCCGGGCCGCCACCGCCGCCGGAGGGGCCGTGGACCACGCCCGACTGGTGCCGGGGCGACGGGTCCGCGCCCGGGCCGTGTGCGTCGTCGCGCCGCAGCGGGTACGACGCCGGGCCGTTCGAGGTGGGTCGGTTGTCGGTCGAGAAGTCGGACACGTGGAGGCCTCCCCCAGTCAGGACCCTGACATCCTGGCCGAGATGTCAACCCCGCGGTGGTCGGGCGGCAGCGCAACTGCGCCATGATGCGGGTCGATCGCCAACTCCCCGGAGGTCCCGATGAAGTACCGCACGCTCGGCCGCACCGGCCTCAAGGTCAGCCCCCTGTGCCTCGGCACCATGATGTTCGGGTCGTGGGGCAACCGCGACCACGACGACTCGGTGTCGATCATCCGCACGGCCATCGACGCCGGCATCAACTTCATCGACACGGCCGACGTCTACTCGGCGGGCGAGTCCGAGGAGATCCTGGCCAAGGCGATCGCCGGCCGGCGCGACGACCTGGTCATCGCGACCAAGTTCCACGGCGCCATGGGGTCCGACCCCAACCGGCAGGGCAACTCGCGACGATGGATCGTCCGGGCGTGCGAGGAGAGCCTCCGGCGCCTGGGCACCGACTACATCGACCTGTACCAGGTGCACCGGCCCGAGCCGGGCACCGACATCGACGAGACCCTCGGGGCGCTCTCGGACCTGGTGCACCAGGGCAAGGTGCGCTACCTGGGCAGCTCGACCTTCCCGGCGTCGTCGATCGTCGAGGCGCAGTGGGCGGCGGAGCGTCGCCACCGCGAGCGGTTCGTGTGCGAGCAGCCGCCGTACTCGATCCTGGCCCGGGGCATCGAGGCCGAGGTGCTGCCGACCTGCGACCGGTACGGCATGGGCGTCATCGCGTGGAGCCCCCTGGCCGGTGGATGGCTGTCCGGCCGGTGGCGCCTGGGTGCCGACGACCTGACCAGCCGGCGCGCCGAGCGCGTTCCCGCCCGCTACGACCTGTCCCGGCCCGAGAACCAGGCAAAGCTCGAGGCCGCCGACGCGCTGGCGGTGCTCGCCGAGGAGAACGACCTGAGCCTCGTGCACCTGGCGCTGGCGTTCGTGATGAACCACCCCGCCGTCACCTCGGCGATCATCGGGCCTCGCACGGCTGCCCACCTCGAGGGCCAGCTCGGGGCCGACGAGGTCGTGCTCAGCGACGAGGTGCTCGACCGCATCGACGAGATCGTGCGCCCCGGCACCAACTTCGGCTGGGCCGACGCCGGCTACATGCCGCCGTCGATCGCGAGCGCATGGCGCCGGCGCCGGGCCCGCCACTGAGCCCGGACGACCGACCGGGTCCCGCATCCCGGTGGCGGCGCCGCGGGCCGGATCGCCTCGTCGCCGGCGGCACGGGTGGCGGCTGCCGTCACGTACCGCCGGCGTCGCCGCTCGCGCCGCCATCGTCGGCGTCGAAGCGGACGACCACCTCGAGCTCGTCGGTGCCCCGGACGAGGTGGAGGGTCAGCGTCCGACCCTCGGGCAGGGCGTCGAGCGCGACGGTGAGATCGTCGGTGTCGACGATGCCGGTGCCGGCGGCCGCGGTGATGAGGTCGCCCTGGCGCACACCGGCGCGCGCCGCCGGGCTGTCGGGCGCGACCGCCCTCACGAGCACGCCCGGGCGGTCGGGCAGGCCCACCGCCTGACGCATCCGGCGCGCCACGCGGGCGGGGGCGGCGCCGACGCCGAGCAGCCGACGCCGGGGCTCGCGCCCGGCGGCGAGAGCGTCGACGCGCTCGCGCAGCGTCGAGTCGGCCGGCTGGGCGACCGAGAAGCCGTCGCCGAGGCGCACGGTGGTCACGCCGAGCAGGCGGCCGCCGGCGTCGACGATGGGACCGCCGGAGCTGCCCCGGGCCAGGGGCGCCGTGTGCTCGATGCCTCCGGTGACGAGGCGGCCCCGCGGCCCCCGGAACGAGCGACCGGTCGCGGACACGGTGCCGACCGTGACGCGGTGGCCGTCGGGGATGCTGGCGGCGGCGAAGACCGTCGCGCCCAGCTCGGCAGGGGCGTCGGCCCACGGCAGGGCGGGCGCATCGGCGGTGCCGACCGACAGCACGACGAGGTCGGTGTCGGCGTCGATGCCGGCGGCCCGGCTCTGCTCGGCCCGACCATCGGCGAAGGTGACCAGCGTGGTGCGGTCGCGCAGGTTGTGGGCGTTGGTCAGCACCAGCCCGTCGCCCACGACGACGCCGCAACCCCGTCCGCCGTGCTGCCCGATGCGGACGACGGAGGGCACGACGCGCTCGGCGACGCGGCGCACGGTGACCTGGAGCTCGTCAGACGTCGGCATCACCGCTCCTTCCCGGGCCGGAGCCCTGCGTTTGTCACTAGCAATCTGCAAGTTACTCCTTCGAACAGTAGCATCGACGGTCGATGACCGCACCGGCCGGCCCGACGTCCGGCGAAAGCTCGTCCGCATCGGCCCGCACTGCGGCGGCCGACGCCCTGGCGGAGGCGGCCCAGCGCGTCGGCGACCGCTGGTCGCTCCAGGTGATCGGCGCGCTGCTCGCGGGTCCCCGCCGCTTCGGCGACCTGCAGGAGCTGCTCGCCGGCATCGCCCCCAACATCCTGTCCAAGCGGCTCGAGCGCCTGGAGGCCGACGGTCTGATCGTGGGGGAGCCGTACTCGCGCCGGCCCGTCCGCCACGCCTATCGGTTGACCGCGACCGGGGCAGACCTGGCGGGTGCGCTGCGCATGCTGGCGCACTGGGGTGCGGTCCACGGTGCGGCGCGTCCCGAGCACGGGGACGGCGGAATGCTCGCGCACGCGAGGTGTGGCACCGCGCTCGACGCCCGCTGGTTCTGCCCCACGTGTGAGGCCGTCGTCGACGAGGACGACAGCACGGATCTGCGTTGGATCTGAGCGCCTGCCGGCGACAGAGCGACGCGGCGATGATCGCGCTGTTCCGCACGACCTCGACGGTGCGGGCCTGACCGCTGCGTCAGGCCCGAAGCCGGCGCGGGATGCTCGGTCGGCCGTCGCCGATCGGACAGACTGTCGGGTGTGCGGGCATGTGCAGACCTTCTCGGTGCCCTCGTGGGCACGCTCCGCGTCGCCGCGCGCCGATCACCCGGCCGGACGGGGCTCGCCCTCGCGGTGCTGGTGGCCGGCGCGACCATCGCGCTGGCCGTCGTCCCCGACGCCGGTGGCGGCGGCGGAGGCGGAGGCCCGGGCGGGGGAGCGACACCACCCGCCGGTGCGTCCTCTGCCGACGGTGACGAGCCCACGGGCGACCCGCCGTCCCGCCCTGGTGCCCC
>JAFGPU010000380.1 GCA_016936035.1 Acidimicrobiales bacterium | reverse complement strand
CGCTTGTGCACGATGGCCAGGTCGGCGTGCAGCACGTTGGCGTAGCGCTCGGCCACCTTGACCCGCCCGGCGTCGGGCGAGACCACGACGATGTCGTCGCCCATGTTGCGGCTGATGTAGTCGACCAGGACGGGCATGGCCACCAGGTGGTCGAACGGCCCGTCGAAGAACCCCTGGATCTGGCCGGAGTGCAGGTCGACCGACATGAGCCGGTCGGCGCCGGCGGCGGCGAACATGTTGGCCACCAGCTTGGCGGTGATGGGCTCGCGGCCCTCGGCCTTGCGGTCCTGCCGGCCGTAGCCGTAGAAGGGCATGACTGCGGTGATGCGCTTGGCCGAGGCTCGGCGGGCGGCGTCGACCATCTGCAGGTGCTCGAAGATCGTGTCGTTGATCGACATCGCGCCGCTGGCACCGTGGCTCTGGACGATGAACACGTCCATGCCCCGCACCGACTCGCCGAAGCGGCAGTGGATCTCGCCGTTCGCGAAGTCGGTGGTGTTGGCCTCGCCCAGCGTCACGTCCAGCGCGGAGGCGATCTCTTCCGCCAGCGGGAGGTTGGCGCGCCCGGACACGATGTGCAGCTTCTTCTTGGTGACGAGCTCCATGTCGACCTCTCCCCGGCGCTCCCGGCCGGGCGCCCGCCTAGCCGGTGCCGCCAGTGTAGAACGGCCCTGTTCGAACGCCCGAACCGACCCGCGCTCCGGGCTCGAGGGCGGCGAAGGGCCCGACCACGGCGTCGTCGCCGATCTCGGCCAGGGTCGCCACCGTCTCGTTGACCTTGGCCCGCTCGCCCACCCGCGTGTTGTCCAGACGGGTGGCGGGGCCGATCTCGGTGCCCGCCCCCACCACCGTCGAGCCCTGCAGCACGGTGCCGGGGAACAGCACCACGTCGGGCGCGAGCGTCACGGTGGTGTCGATGTAGGTGGCGGCCGGGTCGACGATGCCGACGCCCTCGCGCATCCAATGCTCGTTGGTGCGGCGGCGCAGCTCGGCCTCGGCCACGGCCAGCTGGGCCCGATCGTTGACGCCCTGGATCTCGCCGGCGTCGTCGGCCACCAGCGACACCACCGGGTGGCCGGCCTCGGCCAGCACCGCCACCACGTCGGTGACGTACAGCTCGCCCTGGGTGTTGTCGGGGGCGATGCGGCGCAGCGCGGGGGCGAGCAGGCCCCGGCGGAACACGTAGATGCCGGTGTTGATCTCGTCGATGGCCCGCTCGGTCTCGTCGGCGTCGCGGTGCTCGACGATGCGGCGCACCCGTCCGTCCTTGTCGCGGACGACGCGCCCGTAGCCCGACGGATCGTCCATGCGGGCCGTGAGGACGGTGCAGGCGGCGCCGGACACCCGGTGCTCGAGCACGAGCGCGGCCAGCGTCTCCGGCCGCACGAGCGGGGTGTCGCCCGGCAGGACGACGACGTCGCCGTCCTCGGCATCGAGCTCGTCGTCGGGCACCCCGGTCAGGCCGACGGCCACGGCGTCGCCGGTGCCGGCCTGCACCCGCTGCTCGACGAAATCGAGCGGGACCGGGCCCGGGTCCTCTTGCAGCGTCTTGACCACCACGTCGGCGCCGAAGCCGACGACCACCACGGCACGGCGGGCGTCGGACCCGGCGACCGCGTCGAGCACGTACCGCACGAGCGGACGCCCGCACAGCATGTGCAGGGGCTTGGGCCGGGACGAGCGCATGCGCGTGCCCTGCCCGGCGGCGAGGATGATGGCCGACAGCGGACGCTCGCTCATGCCACCGTTGTAGCGCCCCGGCAGCCCGACCGCGCGCCACGGCCCGTCCGGCGGCCCCGCGCGGCCCGCTCAGCCGGTCAGCGTGTCCACGACCGCGGCGTGGACGTGGCCGTTCGAGAACACCACCGGCCCGCCGCCGTAGATGTCGCGCCGGCCGTCCAGGTCGCTGAACCGGCCCTCCGCCTCCTCGACGATCACCGCCAGCGCGGCGAAGTCCCAGGCGCCGCCGCCGAGCTGGACGCAGGCGTCGACCGACCCGCCGGCGACGAGGAGCGCGGCATGTTCGACCGGCGGGACGTAGGTGGCCGCCGGGTCGAGCCGGCCGACGAGCCGCCGCCGGTCCGGGCCCAGCGCGGCCAGCGGCGGGATCAAGCTGTAGGACCCGCCGGCGAGCTGCGTCCGCGCGCTGACCGCCAGGCGCTCGGCCTCGCCCCCGCGGCGGGCGTGCCAGGCCCCCGCCCCGCGGGACGCCCACCAGCGGCGGCCGTCGCCACCGCTGGTCGTGACCCCGACCACGGGCTCGCCGTCGACCTCGAGGGCGATCTGGGTCGCCCACCCGGGCACGCCGGCGACGAACAGCACGGTGCCGTCGATGCCGTCGACGATCCACCGGCGCTCCGTCGGACCGGACTGCCCCACCTCTTCGCCCAGCACGCCGTCGCCCGGGCGCTCGGCCGCCACGATCTCGCTGATGCGCTGTTCGACCGCCACGTCGGTGACCGACACGGGGCTGCCGTCGGGCTTGAGGTCGTGGGCCACCGCGGCGCCCGTGAACGCGGGGCCGCTCACCTGGTCGGCGGCGTCGGCGAGCCGGAGCGCGAGGGCGAGGTCGTCAGCGAGGTCGTGGGCCACGGCCAGAGTCTGGCCCACCTCGCCCCCGGCGGGGTCAGCAGCCACCGGTCTGGGTGGCGATGCCGACCGCCACGCAGGCGGTGCCCTCGCCGCGGACCGACTGGTCGGCGCCGGCGAGCAGCAGCAGGTCGATGCTGCCCGCCACCGTGACCGTGACCGCGTTGCCGGTGACGGCGACGGCCGTGCCGCCCCCGCACGGGTGCCCGGCGTCGGCGAGCAGGGCGCAGGCCCGGGTGACGGCCTCGTCGTCGTCGAGCAGGTCGTCGGTCACGCCGTCGCGGACGGCGTCGTCGTCGACGGCCTGGGCGCCCGCGCGGGCGGCCGAGTCGGCCAGGTTGTCGAGCTTGCGGTGCTCGGCCAGCATGCGGCCGCCGTCGACCACCAGGCCGGCGACGAACACGAGCGCGGTGGCGAAGACGACGACGAACGCGGTGACCATGCCGCCATCGCGACCGCGGTCGCGCGGGTCGGGGGCGAGGCGTGGGGTCACAGGCTGCGGTGGGTGTCGACGGGCTCCCACGCCCGCTCGGTGACCGTCACGACACCGGGCAGGTCGAGCAGGGCCAGGTCACCGGTCTGCACATCGCAGCTGACCGTGGCCTGCACGGTCGCGCCGCGGGCGAAGCCACCGCCGCCGGGGTACGAGAGCACGACCCGGATGCCACCGACGCACTCGATGCCCTCGCCGGCCACGGAGTCCTCGGCGATGGCCTGGGCCTGGGCCTGCGCGGCCTGGGCGTTCGCCTGCAGCGATGCGGCGCGGGCGGCGTCGCTGGCGGCCGAGACGACGTCGCTCTTCGCGTCGGTGAGCCGTCCGGCGACGACGACGAGCGACAGGAACGCGATGAGGACCGGCATGACCAGCACCATCTCGGTGGTGGCGGCGCCGTCGTCGTCGCGACGTCGCGGACCGCCCGCCGGCGCCCCGGGGGTCACGGCGTGCTGTCGGCGGGGACGTCGCCCGCGGGGCGGAACTGCTCGACGGGCGTCTCGGCGCTCTCGTTCACCGAGATGCCCAGGTCGACCCCGGGGATGCTGACCACCTGCGAGACGTCGCCGCTGACGGTCATGCGGACGCTGTCGCCGCCGTCGACGAACTGCCCCGAGACCGAGGCACCCGCCAGCAGCCGGGGGGCGAGCGCGTCGAGCAGGGCGCGGGCGGTGTCCTCGCCCGCGTCGAGCGACGCCGGCTGCAGGCTGGCGTCACGGGCGCCGTCCTGGGCGGCGGCACTGGCGACGTTGATGGCGTGGAAGTACAGGCCCAGCTGCACGATCAACAGGACCATGAACAGGAACGCGGGCGCGACGATGACGAGCTCGGTCGTCGCGGCGCCGTCGTCTCCCCGCAGGCGGCCGGCCATCAGAGCAGCGCGAGCGCCCCGTCGATCTCGTTCTTGATGTCGTTGCTCTTGTTGCCGATGGACGTGGCGATGAGCGCCACCGCGGTCGCGGCCGCGACGGCGAGGATCGCCGTGATGATCATCGTCTCGGTGGTCATGCCGCGATCGTCGTGGCGGGCATCCTGCAGGCGGCCCCAGAGCACCGCCATGAGCACCGCGATCGGTCCGAGCATCTGCATCGTCTCCTTGTGCGTGAACGGGACCGGGCCGGTCAGAGCCCGGTGAGGATCAGGTCGAGGGCCGGGTAGCCGACCAGGACGAGGAAGCCGAAGAACAGCAGCACCACCGGGACCGCCATCTTCTCGGTCGTGGACTCGGCCTCGGCCAGCGCCTCGGCCAGCGCGTGCTCGCGCAGCGACGCGGCCTTGACGGCCAGCGACTCGCGCACCCGCGCGCCCTCGGTGCCGGCGAGCGACACGCTGGCCGACAGCTCGACCAGCTCGGGGACGCCCACCTCGTCGCCCAGGCGGGCGAGCGCGGCCCACGGCGTCTCGCCGGTGAGTGCCGTCACCTCGAGGGCGTTGTGGAGCTGGGCGAAGGCCCAGCCCCGCCCGACCTCGGTGGCGTCCCGGAGGGCGCTCTCGACGCCGGCGCCGCCCGCCAGGGAGATGACGACCAGGTCGAGGAACGAGCCCAGCGCGCTCTTGAACTCCTTGCGGCGCTCGGCGGCCTCGCCGCGCAGGGTGATGTCGGGGGCGAAGAAGAAGACGAGCCCGAGCAGGATCCCCCCACCGACGGGGATCGACGGCGCGACCCCGATGCCGGCCGCGGACCAGACGACGCCGACGAGGATGGGCAGCGCGAGGCCGAACAGCGCGAGCAGCACCTTCTGCGCCATGTGCGTCTCGAGGGAACGTCCCGTCAGGCGGAGGTCGGCCTCGAGCGTGGTCAGGTTCATGCCGAGGTTGCGCATCACCCGCTCGAGCGCCGCACCGACCGTGCGGCCGAGCAGGTCGTCGATGCCCGCGTCGGCCTGGTCGCGGTTGGCGATGCCGACGAGCTCGTTGCGCCGGTGGAGGCGGGCGACCGCGGCCTGCAGGGGCGGAGGCGGCGGGAACAGGAGTCGCCACGAGACGACGGCGCCGAGGCCGGCGACCGCCCCGAGGAGCAGCACGACGATCACGCCGTCACCCCGTCGGCGCGCAGGAAGCGCTCCTCCGGCTCGTACCGGAACGACCGGGACAGCCAGGTGAAGGAGCCCCCGAAGCACAGCCCGATGAACCCGAGCACGAGCTGCCCCCGGGCCGAGTCGTAGGGCTCGAGGTACTCGCCGTTGAAGATCATGAGGAACACGGCGAACAGGACGGTGACGACCACGATCACCTTCACCGAGGTGCGGGTGCGGGCCCGGCTGGCGTCGACGCGCAGGCGCATGTTGACCTCGTTGCGGGCCGCCTGCGCCAGGCGCCCGAGCAGGTCGCCGAGGCGCTTCGGGCTCTTGTCGGCGGCCAGGACGAGTGCCGCGACCACCAGGTCGGCGGAGGGGTCGTCGAGCTCGTCGGCGAGCTCGCGCAGGGCCGGGGCGAGCCGCTCGCGCTCGAGGCGGGCGGCGAGCCGCACCACCTCGGGACGGATGGGCCGGGGCGACACGCCCGCCGTGGCGATGATCGACTGCTCGAGGCCGCCCGAACCGGCCATGGTGTCGCGCAGCATCTCGGCCCACGAGGCCACGGCCTCGACGCGGTCGAGCCTGGCCTTCCGCTGGGCCTCGCCGCCGAGCAGGCTGGGTGCCAGGAACCCGGCCAGGCCGAGCAGCAGCGCCGCCATCGGCCACCGGGTGATGACGCCGACGACGACGGCGCAGCCGACGCCGAGCGCCGACCGCAGCAGCAGGTTCTCGAACCGGGTGCGGGCGCCGACCGCCGGCCGCCGGCGCTCGGGCACCCGCCCGGG
>JAFGPU010000050.1 GCA_016936035.1 Acidimicrobiales bacterium | reverse complement strand
GATGAAGATCGTGTCGAAGATGCGGTAGGCGTCGAGCGTGCGGAACAGCAGCGCCACCATGATCGCCGCCTTCATGTTGGGCACGGTCACCCGCACGAACCGTTGCCAGTTGGTGGCGCCGTCGACCTTGGCCGCCTCCTGCAGGTCCTCGGGCACCTGGGCCAGGCCGGCGAGCAGCAGCAGCGAGATGAACGGCGTCGTCTTCCACACCTCGGCCATGATGATGACGAACAGCGCCGACCATCGGTCCGAGAACCACGCCTTGTCGCCCAGACCGAGCCACTGGTTGACGAACCCGGAGTCGAGCGCGAAGGCGTACTGCCAGGCGTAGGCGGCGACGACGGTGACGATGCCGTACGGGATCAGGATCGCCGTGCGGACGACGCCCCGCCCGAAGATGATGCGGTGCATCACCAGGGCGAAGGCGAAGCCGATGACCAGCTCGATGACCACGGTGACGACCGTGATGAACACCGTGGTGAACACCGTCTGCCACCACAGCCCGTCGCTCAGCACGGTCACGTAGTTGCGCAGGCCGACGAACTCGCGCCCCTCGGGGTCGGTCAGCCGGTAGCGGTACAGCGACAGCCACAGGGCACGACCGAGCGGGTAGGCGGTCACGAGCAGCATCACCGCCACGGCCGGGGCGACGAGCATCCAGCCGAGGCGCTGCTCGCCCCGCGCCCGGTCGGTGATCCGGGCGCGTCGGGACGCCCGGGGCTGCTCTCTATCGGGGGTGCGGTCTGCGGTGGCTGTCGCCATGGCGCGTCACCTCACAGGAGCTGCTCGTCCTGCAGCACGTTGACGATCAGCTCGTCGGCGTCCTCGGGGGTGCTGTCGGGGTCGACGCCGCCGGGCGGGTGGAACTCGCGCACGGTGGCGGCGCTGATGTCGGGGTAGTACGAGCTGCGGGGTCGGGGCGTGGCGGTGTCGATCGACTCGCGGATGAGGTCGGCCATCGGGAAGGCCTCGCGGACCTCGGGGTCGTCGAACACCGCGGATCGGGCCCCCGAGTTGCCCTCGGCCAGCATGTACTCGGTCTGGCTCTCGACGCTGGTGATGCAGTTCACCGCGTCGACCGCCAGGTCGGGGTGGTCGGTGAACGCCCCCACGCCGAGGTCGATCCCGCCGAGCGGCGGGGCGCTCTCGGTGCCCTCGTCCACCCGGGGCACGCGGGCCCACGCGATGTCGTCGAAGGTCGCCTGGTCGAGCGCGCCCTCCTCGACCGCCGCGGCGGCCGCCCCGTAGACGTAGGGCCAGTTGACCATGAAGCCACCGTCCTCGGACTGGAACCCGGCACGGGCGGTCTCCTCGATCGCCGTCGACAGCTCGGGGTTGGCGGCCTCGGTGGCCAGGCGCCGGATGATCTCGGCAGCCGTGCGGCCGGCATCGGTGTCGAGGGTGGGGGTGGCGTCACGCCCGGCGCCGGGATCCTCGACGACCTCGCCGCCGGCGGAGGCCACCAAGGTGTTGATCCACACCATGTAGCCCTCGTAGCGGTTGCCGGTGACCTCGACCGTGGTGCCGGTCTCGACGGCGGCGTCGATGATCTGGTCCCAGGTGACCGGCTCGTTCTCGGGGTCGATCCCGGCCTGCTCGGCGATCGACCGCCGGTACCAGAGCAGCTGCGTGTTGGCCCAGAACGGCGCCGCCACCAGCTCGCCGTCCCACTGGGTGGTCTCGAGCGGCCCGTCGAGCACGTCGCGGGTGAGGGCCTCGGCCTCGTCGTCGGTGAACGCCCGGAGGAACCCCGCCTCGGCGAACTCGGGGACGAACACGACGTCCAGGCTCATGAGGTCGATCGAGCTGTCGTTGGCGGCCAGGCGGCGCACGAGCTGCTCGCGCTGGCTGTCGGCGTCGGCGGGCAGGGTGGAGATCTCGATGCGGTAGGCGCCGTCGGCCTCGTCGGTGCATTTTGCGGCGAGGTCGGCCTGCCCGCCGTTGTCGGGGTTGGTGTACCAGGTGAGGGTGGGCGTGCCGCTGTCGTCGCCGCCGCACGCGACCGCGGTCGCGGCCAGGGCGAGCGCCACGGCCGCCGGCCCGGTCCGCGCCCGCCGCCGTCGGCGCCGTCGATGCCGGCGCCGCTGCGGGTGGTGGCCGGGTCGAGCCCTCACCTCGGCCACCCCGCCTGTGTCGGCGACGTCGGGCAACGGTCCATCCCTCCTCGTGCCACGAACAGTGCTCGGGAGGAAACCTACCGTGACGCTGGTCACTTCGCAGTGGGCAATCTCCCACGCAGGCGAGCGACAGCGTCGCTCTCGGCGTCGAAGGCCCCACCGACGAGTACGGCGCCGGGCACCCTGAACCCACCGGCCGCGACGCAATCCTCGAGGTGCGTCGCCCGTGTCCCCGCACGCGCGGACGGGCCCGCCGCCCCGGAGGACGGCGGGCCCGGCCCGCGTGCAGTGCGTGCATGCGCCCGCCTCGCGGCACGGCGCAGGGACACGGGTCTTACATCATGCCCATGCCGCCCATGCCACCCATCGGGTCGCCGCCGCCTGCGGGGGCGGGCGCCGGGGGCTCGGGCTTGTCGGCCACGAGCGACTCGGTGGTGAGCACGAGGCCGGCAATGGACGCCGCGTTCTGCAGCGCCGCACGCGTGACCTTGGCGGGGTCGATGACGCCGGCCTTGACCAGGTCCTCGATGTCGCCCGTGGCGGCGTTGAGGCCGATCGAGCCCTCTTCGCCCTCGACCTGGCGCACGGCCACGGCACCCTCGATGCCGGCGTTGTCGGCGATGAGCCGGGCCGGCGCCTGGAGGGCGGTGTGGACGGTGCGGGCGCCGGTGGCCTCGTCACCCGCCAGCGAGTCGACGACCTTGCCGACCGCGGCACGGCTGCGGAGCAGGGCGGTGCCGCCACCGGCGACGATGCCCTCCTCGATGGCCGCCCGGGTCGCCGAGAGGGCGTCCTCGATGCGGTGCTTCTTCTCCTTGAGCTCGACCTCG
>JAFGPU010000379.1 GCA_016936035.1 Acidimicrobiales bacterium | reverse complement strand
TGAAGATCAACATCGTCGACACCCCCGGCCACGCCGACTTCGGCGGCGAGGTCGAGCGCGGCCTGTCGATGGTCGACGGCGTGCTGCTGCTGGTCGACGCCTCCGAGGGCCCCCTGCCCCAGACCCGCTTCGTGCTGCGCAAGGCGCTCGAGTCGAAGCTGCCCGTCATCCTCGTGATCAACAAGGTCGACCGGCCCGACTCGCGGGTGGCCGAGGTGGTCGACGAGGTGGAGGAGCTTTTCCTCGACCTCGACGCCGACCTCGACCAGCTCGACTTCCCGATCGTGTACTGCGTGGCCCGCGACGGGCGCTCGTCGATGGAGCGCCCCGCTGACGGCGCCGGGCTGCCCGAAGGGTCGACGCTCAAGCCCCTGCTCGACCTGCTCGTCGAGCGCATCCCCGCACCCGGCTACGACCCCGACATGCCGCTGCAGGCGCTCGTCACCAACCTCGACGCGTCGCCCTACGTCGGCCGGTTGGCGCTGTGCCGGATCCGCAGCGGCACGTTGCGCAAGGGCCGCACGGTGGCGTGGTGCCGCACCGACGGCACGATCGAGCGCGCCAGGCTCACCGAGCTGTACGTGGCCGAGGCGCTCGACCGCGTGCCGGCCGACCAGGCGGGCCCGGGCGAGATCGTGGCCATCGCCGGCATCCCCGAGATCACCATCGGCGAGACGCTGGCCGACCCCGACGACCCCCGTCCGCTCCCGGTCATCACCATCGACGAGCCCAGCCTGTCGATGACGGTCGGCATCAACACCGCGCCCCTGTCTGGCCGTGAGGGCACGTCGCTCACGGCCCGCCTGGTGAAGAACCGGCTCGACCAGGAGCTGGTGGGCAACGTCAGCATCCGGGTCGTGCCCACCGAGCGCCCGGACACCTGGGAGGTGCAGGGCCGAGGCGAGCTGCAGCTCGCGGTCCTGGTCGAGATGATGCGACGCGAGGGCTTCGAGCTGACCGTCGGCAAGCCCCAGGTGCTGACCCGCGAGATCGACGGCACGGTGCACGAGCCCGTCGACCGGGTCACC
The DNA here is from genome assembly GCA_016936035.1 of Acidimicrobiales bacterium. Lineage (GTDB taxonomy): Bacteria > Actinomycetota > Acidimicrobiia > Acidimicrobiales > VFJN01 > ZC4RG19. The sequence continues at coordinate 4,979 of JAFGPU010000379.1, read as the reverse complement.
GTCGACGTCCCCGAGGAGTACCTGGGCGTGGTCACCCAGCTCCTCGCCCTGCGCAAGGGACGCATGGAGCAGATCACCAACCACGGCACGGGCTGGGTTCGCCTCGAGCACCTGGTGCCCGCCCGGGGCCTGGTGGGCTTCCGCACCGAGCTGCTGACCGAGACGCGGGGCACCGGACTGATCCACCACGTGTTCGAGCGCATGGAGCCCTGGGCCGGCCCGATCCGCCCCCGTCGCAACGGGTCCCTCGTCGCCGACCGCTCCGGCGTGACCACTGCGTTCGCCCTGCTCAACCTGCAGGACCGCGGGCAGTTGTTCGTCGGTCCCGGCGTCGAGGTCTACGAGGGCATGATCGTCGGCGAGAACGCTCGCCAGGACGACATGGACGTCAACCCCACCAAGGAGAAGAAGCTCAACAACATCCGGTCGTCGACGGCCGAGAGCTTCGAGAAGCTGATCCCGCCCCGGGCACTGTCGCTCGAGCAGGCGCTCGAGCTGATCGCCGAGGACGAGTGCGTCGAGGTCACTCCCAAGTCGGTCAGGCTGCGTAAGGTGACGCTCGACCAGACCGTGCGCGCTCGGGCCGCCAAGCGCGCCAAAGCCTGACACGATCCGCCGGCCCGCACGGGCCACGACGGGGACTTACCACCCCGTACGGCGTTCGGGTCGTCGCGAACTGTGCTGCACGGCACGTTCGCGGTGGTTAGTGTCACGGTGACAGTTGGGGAGCAAGGGGGGAAGATGACTGGTGAGCGGCGACGCCTCCGCGGGGCCGAGCAACGTCCTCTCCGGGGGTACGCGCCCCTGGTCGTGCTGGTGGCCGCCATCGCCGTGATGGTCGCCGTCGTGCCCAGCAAGGTCCCGGACGACCGCGTGGCCGCCGACGCCGCCGGCCCCGCCGAGGTGACCGATGGCCAGCCGGCCTCGGGGTGGGGCGACACGGTCGCCCCCTGCGAGGACCGCGACCTGCAGGTGGACGACCTCGAGTACTCGCCGCCGTGCTTCGAGTTCACGGGCGACAACGGCGGTGCGACGGCCCGGGGTGTCACGGACGACGAGATCCTCGTCAGCTTCCGCCTGCCCGCCGACACCAACCTGTTCGCCCTCCTCGGGCAGCTCGGGGGCGTGGACATCGACGCCGACAGCGTCCGGCTGGCCGAGGACGCCGAGGCGATCGTCGAGTACTTCAACGAGAACTTCGAGTTCTACGGGCGCAAGCTGCGGCTCGTCGGCTACGACGGCCGCGGGCAGATCATCCCCGAGCTGCAGGGCGCCGGGCAGGACGCCGCCACCAACGACAGCCTGCGCGTCGCCAACGAGATCGGTGCCTTCGCCGACCTCTCGGCCCTGTCGCAGCCCTACGCCGACGCCCTGACCCGCAACGAGGTCATCGCCATGGGCGCGCCCTACCTGTCCCGCGAGTGGTTCGAAGAGCGCCGCCCCTACGCCTGGAGCACCTTCCCCGACTGCACCGCCGTGGCCGAGAACTCGGCCCCCTACACCAACCGCCGCCTGCTCGGGCGCGACGCCACCCACGCGGGCGGCGACCTGGCGGGGCAGCCCCGCACGATGGCGGTCGTCTCCCCCAACAACCTCGAGTACCAGCAGTGCGTCGACGTCTTCGTCGACGGCCTGGCGGCTGAGGGCAACGACGTCGCCGAGCGGCTCGACTACTCGATCGACATCACCACGCTGCAGACGTCGGCCGCCAGCATCGTCGCCAAGCTCAAGGCCGCGGACGTCACCTCCGTGTCATGCGCCTGCGACGCCATCATGCAGATGTACCTGGCCAAGGAGGCCGCCGCCCAGGGCTACGAGCCCGAGTGGCTCATCGCGGGCGTCGGCTTCATCGAGACCGACCTCGGCGGGCAGATCGTCGCCAACAACGCACCCGAGCAGTGGGCCCGGTCGTTCGGCGGCAGCCCGTGGGCCGCCCAGCAGCCGCCCGAGCGCAGCGTCGCCCACGCCGCCTACCGGTCGGTGCGCCCCGACGGCGACCCGACCGACCTGCTCGACCTCGTCTACCACCAGGTGCTCGTCGTCGCCCTGGGGGTGCAGATGGCGGGGCCCGACCTCACGCCCGAGACCTTCGAGGCCGGGCTGTTCGCCTACCCGCCCGGCGAGGGCCAGGCCGGTGCCTGGGACTTCAGCCCGGGGCACTACACGCCCGTCACGGACATCCGCGAGATGTGGTGGGACCCCGACGCCCTCTCGCCCTTCAACGGCAAGCCTGGCACCTATCTCGACGAGGGCGAGCGGTGGCAGAAGGACGACATCCCTGAGGGCGAGCCGGAGGTGCTGCCGTGAACAGGTCCCCGTGGGTCATCGTCGGCGCGGCCGCGGCCGTGCTGCTGGCCGCCACGCAGGTGCTTCCCGACCAGCTCCCCACCGGGGTGGTCCTCCGCGGCGCGCTGTTCGGGTCGGCGACCGGCCTGCTGGCCGTCGGGCTCGTGCTCACCTACCGCACGACGCGCATCATCAACTTCTCCTACGGCGCGATGGGAAGCCTGGGCGGTGGCCTCGCTGCCGCCCTGGCCGTCGGCAAGGGCTGGAACTGGGCGCTCGCCGGGCTCGTCGGGGTCGCGGCCGGCGTCGTGATCGGCGCCCTGGTCGAGCGCCTCGTCGTCCGCCGGTTCGCCACCGCCCCCCGTCTGGTGCTCACGGTCGCCACCATCGGCCTCGCGCAGCTCCTCGGGGGCCTCGCCGTGTACCTGCCGACGTGGCTCGGCACCGCCGCGTACATCCCCGAGGTGCCCACGTCCCTGACCGACAGCACGTTCACCGTCGACCCGATCATCTTCACGGGCAACGACCTGCTGCTGCTGGCGGTCGTGCCGGTCGTGCTGATCGCGCTGTCGTGGTTCCTGTTCTTCTCCGAGGCGGGCATGGCCGTGCGAGGCATGGCCGAGAACATGGACCGGGCCCGCCTGCTGGGCATCCCGGTCAACCAGCTCTCGTCGCTGCTGTGGTCGGTGGCGGGCGGCCTGGCGGCGCTCACCGTGGTGCTGCGGGCCCCGAGCGAGGGCGTGCCGCTCACTGCCGCCGCCGGCCCCACCGTGCTGCTGCCGGCGCTGGCGGCCGCCGTCGTGGTGGGCATGCGCTCGCTCTCGGGTGCGTTCGTCGCCGGGGTGTTCCTCGGTGTGCTCGACCAGGTCGTGATGTGGAACGTCGACAACGCGGCGCCCACCCCGGTGGTGCTGCTGGCGGTCATCGTCGTGGCCCTGCTGCTGCAGCGGCGGTCCGGCCACCGGGCCGACGACAGCGACTCGTCGTGGTCGGTCGTCGGCGTCGGCCACGGCCTGTCCCGGGCCTACGCCGCGCTCAACGAGGTGCGCACCGCCAAGTTCGCGCTCGGGGCGGTGCTGGTCGTCGGAGTGCTTGCCCTGCCGCTGTTGGGCACCGACGCCCAGGTCAACTTCGGCACCGTCACGTTGGCGTACGCACTGGTGGCCCTGTCGCTCGTCGTGCTGACCGGGTGGGGTGGCGTCGTCAGCCTCGGCCAGGTGGCGGTCATGGGCGTGGGCGCGGTCATCACCGCGAACCTGATCGCCGACCACAACACCGACCTGTTCGTCTCGCTGGGGCTGTCCGCGCTGGCCGGCGGGGCGATCGCCCTGGTGCTCGGCTTGCCGGCGCTGCGGGTGTCCGGTCAGTTCCTGGCCGTCACCACCCTCGCGTTCGCGGTGGCGATGGAGCTCTACTTCCTCAACCCCGCCAACTACACCGAGTGGCTTCCGTCCGCGTACGAGCGGCCCGAGCTGTGGGGCGCGCTCGACCTGTCCAACGAACGCTGGCTCTACGCCCTGGCGCTCGTCCTCGTGGTGAGCGGCATCTACATCGTGCGCAACCTCAAGGGGGCGCGGGCCGGACGCTCGATCTCGGCCACCCGCGACAACGAGCGCGGCGCCCAGGCCGCGGGCATCAACACGGTCGAGACGCGGCTCGCGGCGTTCATCTTCGCCGGCATGCTGGCGGGGGTCGCGGGCGGGCTGCACGCGGTCGCGCTGCGGGGCATCGGCCAGTCCACCTACCCGACGGCCATGAGCCTCCTCGTGTTCTCGATGGCGGTCATCGGCGGCGTGTCGTCCATCGGGGGCACGCTCGCCGGTGTCGCCCTGGTGCAGTGGGCCGGCTACCTGTTCCCGAAGTCGCAGCTGCTGCTCACCGGCGTGGGCCTGCTGGTCATCCTGCTGGTCATCCCGGGCGGCCTCATCCAGGTCTTCGAGCGCGTGCGCGACAGGTTCGTCCGGGTCGTCGCCCGGAGGCACGGCATGGTCGACCACGACGAGGTCGACACCGTCGAGCAGGCCGTCGAGCCGGGGCGCACCGCCGCCATCCGTCGCGACGCGTCCGGCGCCGGGCTGATGGTGGGCAGCGTCCGCCGCGAGCGCCTGGGCGCCCACCTGCTCACCTGCGAGGGCATCGAGGCCGCCTACGGCAGCCTGCAGGTGCTCTTCGGCATCGATGCCGGGGTGGAGCGCAACGAGATGCTCGCCCTGCTCGGCACCAACGGGGCCGGCAAGTCGACCGTGCTCAAGTCGATCGCCGGCCTGCTGCCGCCGACGAGGGGGCGCATCACCTTCGACGGGCGCGACATCACCGGGCTGCCGGCCGAGGAGATCGCCCGTCTCGGCCTGTCGCTCATGCCGGGGGGCAAGGGCGTGTTCCCGACGCTCACCGTGGCCGAGAACCTGCGCCTCGCCTGCTGGATGCTGCGCCACGACCCGCAGGCCGCCGAGGAGATGCGTGCCGAGACGGTCGCCATGTTCCCCATCCTCGGCGAGCGGCACGACCAGATGGCCGGCGACCTGTCGGGCGGCGAGCAGCAGCAGCTCTCCCTGGCCATGGCCTTCATCACCCGGCCCAAGCTGCTGTGCATCGACGAGTTGTCGCTCGGCCTGGCCCCGACCGTGGTCGACCGGCTGGTCGACAAGGTGCGCGAGATCCACGCCCACGGCACCACCGTCGTGGTGGTCGAG
>JAFGPU010000378.1 GCA_016936035.1 Acidimicrobiales bacterium | reverse complement strand
GGTTCTCGGGCGGCGAGCGCCAGCGGCTGACGATCGCCCGGCTGCTGCTGGCCCGGCCCCGGGTGGTGATCCTCGACGAGGCCACCGCCAGCCTCGATTCCACCTCGGAGGCGGCGGTGCAGGAGGCGCTGGTCGACGCGCTGGCCGGACGCACGGCGCTGGTGATCGCCCACCGCCTGTCGACGGTCCGTCGGGCCGACGCCATCCTGGTGGTGGAGGACGGCCGCATCATCGAGCGGGGCACGCACGACGAGCTGCTGGCCGCCGGTGGCCGCTACGCCGAGCTGTACCGCACCCAGTTCGCCGAGACCGCCGCGGCAACCTCCGACGCGGCCGGCACGGACGACGAGACGGCGCCGATCGAGGCGGTGGCCTGACCGGCGACCGCCGGCAGAGGCGACGCGACGCGCCTGCGGCGGCGGGACCGGTCAGGCGATGGGGGCGCCGACCTGCACGTCGTCGGGCAGCTCGAGCAGGCGGACGGTGCCGTCGGGGTCGAGGGCGCCGAGGACCAGGAACTCGCTGGTGAACCCGGCGATGCGCTTGCGGCCCAGGTTGAGCGCGCCGACCACCAGCCGCCCCTGCAGCTGCTCGGCCGAGTAGTTGGTGACCTGGGCGCTGGTGCGCAGGGTGCCGACCACGGGGCCGAAGTCGACGGTGAGCTTCCACGCCGGCTTGCGGGCCTCGGGGAACGGCTCGACGTCGACGATCCGCCCCGCCCGCATGTCGACGGCGAAGAAGGCGTCGGCGCCCACATCGGGCTTCCGGGCCAGGGCCTCCGGGGCGTAGGGGCGCCGGTCGGGGTCGATCTCGTGTTGGGCCACAGGCTCATCCTGCCCTGCGCCCCCGCCTCGACCACCCGCGGTTCCGGCTCCGGCCCGGCAGCGGGCGCGTGCCAAGATGCGCGTCCCCCTATGGCACGAAAGGTCCGTCTCCGTCCGTGGCAGAAGCGCGCCCTCGACCGGCTCGCCGGCACCGACGCGCCCGACTTCCTGGCCGTCGCCACCCCCGGGGCCGGCAAGACGACGTTCGCCCTGTGCGCCGCGGTGCAGGACCTGGCCGCCAACCCGGGCCGGCGGCTGGTGGTGGTCGCCCCCACCTCGCACCTCAAGGTCCAGTGGGCCGACGCCGCCGCCCGCTTCGGTCTCCACCTCGAGCCCCGCTGGTCGCCGTCGGGGGGCCGGCTGCCCGCCGACGTGCACGGCCTGGTCACCACCTACCAGCAGGTGGCGTCCAGCCCCGACGCGCTGCGGCCCCTGGCCGCCGGGTCGATGGTGGTGCTCGACGAGATCCACCATGCGGGCGACGACCGGGCCTGGGGCGAGTCGGTGCGCCGGGCCTTCGAGGTGGCGCCCCGCCGCCTGGCGCTGTCGGGCACCCCCTTCCGGTCGGACACCCTCGCCATCCCCTTCGTGCGCTACGTGGGCGACGAGGCGGTGCCCGACTTCGAGTACGGCTACGCGGACGCGCTGGCCGACGGGCGGGTGGTGCGGCCCGTCTACTTCCCCCGCATCAACGGCTTCATGGAGTGGATCGCCCCCGACGGCAGCGCCCAGGCCGCCGCCTTCGACGACCCGCTCGACCGCACCCGGGCCGCCCAGCGGCTGCGCACGGCGCTGAGCCTCGACGGCGAGTGGCTGCCGACGGTGCTGCTCCAGGCCAACGAGCGGCTGACCACGCTCCGCCGCTCGCAGCCCGACGCCGGCGGCCTCGTCATCGCCGCCGACCAGGACCACGCCCAGGGCATCGCCGACCTGCTGCGCTACCGGTGCGGCGTGCGGGCCACGGTGGCGGTGTCGGACGACCCCATGTCGTCGAGCCGCATCGCCCGGTTCTCGGCGTCGAGCGACCCCTGGATCGTGGCGGTGCGCATGGTGTCGGAGGGCGTCGACATCCCCCGCCTGCGGGTGGGGGTCTACGCCACGACCACCACCACCGAGCTGTTCTTCCGCCAGGCGGTCGGCCGGTTCGTGCGCTGGACCCGGGGCGTCCCCCGGCAGAAGGCCTACCTGTTCATCCCCGACGACGTGCGCCTGCGCACGTTCGCCACCCAGATCGCCGATGCCCGGCGCCACAGCCTGCGCAAGCCGCCCCGCGACGACGCGCCACCCGACGACGACGCCGCGCTCGACCCGTTGCGCCACGAGGACGACCGGGGCGACCAGCTCTCGATGTTCGCCGCGCTCTCCGCGGTGGTGACCGGTGCCGACGAGTCGTCGGTCTTCGACGTCGACGAGGAGGCGCTCGACCGTCTGGATCGTCTCGATGATCTCGACGCCCACGGTGCCGGCGACGCCGAGCTCGACATCGCCCTGCCGCCGCTGCCGGGCGGGGCGCCCGGCACGCGCAACGGTGGCGGCGGCGGGGACGGGACCGACCCGCGGCGGCTGCGGGCCGAGCTGCGCGAGACCAACGCCAAGCTCGTCCGCGACCTCGTGTGGGCGACCGGCATGGGCCACGCGCAGGTCAACGGTCAGCTCAACCGCCTCGTCGGCCTGCGCCGCATCGACGAGGCGACGGTCGACCAGTTGCGGCGCCGGGCCCAGCAGGCCGAGCGCTGGCTGGCCACCCTCTGACGCGTCGCGAGGGCAGAAAACCCAGCGATTCCGGGCCTGATCGCGCCCGCGCGACCGTCGCCGTCAACGGGCATGGCCGCCACCGACACCACCCTCCGCTGCCGGAGCACCGCGGAAAAGCCAGAAAAATCCCGGCTCTTCGCGCCCAAAGTGATGCATCGGTCACGAAAAATCGCAACAATACGCCCAGTATCCACGTGTC